>JADJEH010000007.1 GCA_016702305.1 bacterium | reverse complement strand
CCAGCGCAGGCGCTGGGCCCAGGGCCGCTTACGCGCAATGCTCACGACGTGCCGCCGCTCAACTACTACTTCCCGGAAGTACCTCTTCAGAATATCGGCGACTTCGCCGACGCGGCCTTGCCCCTCAATGGTCTGCGCCCGACATGCGGAAGAGCGACAACCTTCGGATGCTCCACCAAATCGCGGCGTGGTTTGGGCCGACTGACCCACACGTCAAATGCCTGCGCCGTACACGTGACCGGACCAGCGCGGCCAACAGCGCGTTCGTCAATCACGCCACCGCGCGCCGTGTTAATCAGAATCACGCCCTTTTTCATCTTGGCCAGCCCGCCGGACCGATCAGGGGCCGGTTCATCTTTGCTCTGGGAATATGCAGCGAGATGATATCCGACCCGGCAAACACGTCGTCCAGTTCGCGCAGTTGGAAGCCCTTGGCTTTCACGTTATCGGGGAATTTATCGTAACCCATGATCACGCGCATGCCGATACTGGCGGCCTTCTTCGGCGAGTCGCGTGCAGTCCGGCCCCATGCCGATGATGCCGAGCGTCTTGCCTTCGAGTTCAATGCCTTTCGAGAACGACTTCCTGTCCCATTCGCCGGATTTCATAGAAGCATTGGCGGCGGGAATGGCGCGGACCACCGCGAACATGAGCCCCAGCGCGCACTCCGCGACGGATGTGGACGATGCGGCGGGCGTATTGCGCACGGCGATGCCCTGCGCTTCAGCATACGCCACGTCAATATTATCCACGCCGACGCCGCCGCGCACGATAATCTTCAGATGCTGTGCGGCGTCAATGATTTCTTTGGTGACTTTGGTAGCCGAGCGCACGGTCAAACCTTCAACATCTTTGACCTTGGCGAGCAGTTCGGCGCCTTCGTAGTGATTCAGATCAATGTCGAAGCCCGACGAGATCAGGGCTTCAGCGGCAGACTTGTCAATCCCGTCGTTGAGCAGAATTTTAGGCATGGGAGAGGAGAAAATTGAAAATGGGAAAATTGAAAATAGAAATGCCGAGGGAAACCTAGGTTGGGCCTCTAGCCAGATAATTCGGCCACAACCTATCGAATGTACAAAATCTTCTGACTGGTTACAAGTTCACCCGCCGTGAGCTTGACGAAGTACACACCACTGGCGGCAGCGGGCGACCAGACCAGCGTATGCGTTCCGGAGGCGGAGCGGCCATCAGCAAGCGTGGCGATCTCCTGACCTAGTGTGTTGAAGATATTTAGGCGGACATCGGCGGCGTTTTGCAAGTCATACTCAATACTGACCGACGAGTTAAACGGATTGGGAAATGCTCTGAGCAGGAATGTCTTAGGAATAACCATCGGCGGGGCAGGCACATTCAGCGGCGCAGTCCACGGTACCCTTGTCAGGCCCACCGTTGTGTCATTGACTGCATAGCCCGCCAATAGCGCACCGTCGCCGTCAAAACTCACGAACGCGGACTGCGGCACGACGTTCCAGGCGACAGAGCCGTCCGCCGCCGGCGCGCTGCCGTTCGTATCCACGCGAGCCAGCATCGTGGACTGCCCGTACTGCCAAATCGCGGCAAAGCCGTAGTCCGGATGCGCCGCAAAGCGCGCGGACCAATGCGGTTCGCTTGCCGCATCGTTCAACGTGTCGAGTCCGCCATCAGACAATAGCTCCGTAATCTGATCCCCATGCCACGCGATGATGCGGCCTCCCGGCGTCCGCAGCATGGCTTCAGCGAACAACGAAACATCCCATCCCATAACTTGTGTTGAACACTCCGGCGTCAGACAGGGCGACAACCACGCGGCCGCTGTTCCGCCCAGACTGCGCGTGCTCAGAATCAACAGTGTGTCACCGGTGAGAAATTGCGGAAACACGCGCATGATGTGGTCGCCCACCGAGTAATAGGAATAGTACGGCGCACTAAGATCGTGTGCCCAACTGAACAGTTCGGCCGTCGGTTCAACGCCCCACATTCCGGTTGCCGATCCGGTGACAAAGAATCCGCCCTCGGGATGCCGCGCAATTCGCGCGTCCGTCAACGGTCCGAACGTAGCGAAGATGCCGCCAGCCTCGACGTCATAAATCATTTCGTCTGAGTCCATCACATTGCCGCTACCCGTAATCAGAAAGGCCTGGTAGCGCTCCGCCGCGACAGAGCAGTTAAGACAGCCGCTCAGCACGACGGCCCATCGTCCGTTCCCCAAGGACGCCGCAGTCAGCAAACCGTAGCGCACCGAACTGCCGAGCGCAATCGGCACGCGCGTTCCGATCACTTCGTGCGCCACCAAATCATACGTCAGCTTATACACCGAACCGTCCGTTGACTTGACAAAAACATCCGCGATATTGTCGTCATTGGCCACCGCCAACACCCCAAGCGGCGCCGCCACGCCACCGAACGGAATCTCAAACATCTCCACGGGCTGCGCCAAGGTGACCGTGGAGAAAACGATGACCACAAGAATCCATCGCATAACACCTCTCCTCTCGGGACCCACCGAAGAAGAAAACAAGAACCTACAACTCCGCCCTCAAAGCTCAGAATCAGATTCCGGCCCGGCGCGCTCACACCCGATGCGTATGGGCGATAATGCAGATCGAGAATGTTTTCCAGCGCCGCGACCAGTTCGAGATGCTCAACGAGCTTGACGTCTCCGCGTACATTCAACGTCCACCACGACGGCACGCCATCATCCGTATACGCCGTAACCTCGCCGCCGGAAATCGGCATGTCATCAAGCTGTTTCCACGCATTGTACCGCGCGAACAGCTCCGCCGCCCAGCGCTCCTGCTGCCAGATCAAACTCGTCTGCCCGAACAGCGGCGGCACGGAGCGCAGCGGCAAATCGCTCTCGGTGTCGCGGCCTTGCGCAGTGGAAAGCTGCGTGCTCGCGGTCAATCGTTCATTGATCTCGCACTTCGCCTGCACATCCAGCCCGGCAATAAACGCCTCGCCGACATTCTGCAGCGATTTGACTTTCGCCATTGCGCCGTCATAGAGTATTGAATCCGCACCGTTGAACTGTGCGTCGCGCACCAACACGGCGTCGCGCAGCATCGAATAGTAACCCGTAGCGCTGGCGCTGAAGCGGCCGAAGTCACGCGCCAGGCCAAGCTCACCGTTGTAGAATACTCGAACTCAGTTCGGGATTGGGAAAGATGACCACGCCGTTCCCTGTGTCAAAGATCTTGCCGACATCATCCACATTCGGCGCGCGAAAACCGCTCGCCAACGCGCCGCGCACCTGCCAGGCCGCCGCGTTGTAGACCGCGCCGAGGCTCGCCGTCGGCGCGCCGTTGTCGTACTTGATCTCGTCAAAGGGGAAGGCAAAAAACGACTGATCGTCAAACTTTGATGTGAGCATGTTATGCGAATAGCGCAGGCCCGCAGTCATAACAATCGCGCGGGACACTGGCGCCCGCCAACCGCAGTATGCGGCCAGTTGCGTGGTGTTGCTCCGCCGTCGGGATAACGCGTGGATTGCGCAGCGGTTTCGCCGGTCACAATATTGTACTTCTGCGCGGAAGACTGCACATCATTCAGTACCGCTTCAGCGCCGTAGAACAGCGTGCCCGAGCCCAGCGCTCGACTCATGTCGGCGTTCACGGAGAATATGCTGACGTCTTCAGTGCGATCATTGCGGCTGTCGTTGTCGCGCGTACGGTCGTGGCGGCTTTCTTGGTAGTCCTGATGCGCGACTGTAAACTCGGCTTCGTCAAACAGCGCGCCGCCGCCCGATGCGTGGGCGGTCAGACGGTTTAGCAGCAACTCTTGCGGCCCGTAATACCATTCAGCGTAGCGCAGCGCGCCGTTGCGATACTGTTCCAATCGGTCGTAGCGCGGAATATTCGACGAGGTCGTGTAAACCAGTCCGTAGGTAAGATTGAGATGCGCATTATGCCAATAGCGCACCTTGCCGAGAACATTGGCCTGCGTATACCCGGTGAAACGCTGGACCGTCGAGTGATCGTTCCGCACAATGACATCGGCGCCGTTTTCGCGCGCCACATATTCGCGCCGCCAGCCGTAATCGGGATAGGCGTCGCTGCGCACGTTTCCCGAGCGCAGATCACCAAAATCACTGTAGGTGACATTCCCAAGGAGCGCCCATTTTCGCATCCCGTATTCGATTGTCCCGCCGACCGTGCGTTCATCGTTGGCTGTCGCGTAGCGCGTAAAGGCGCGTGCGTCAACCTTCGCCGTTTTCAAGAGCGAGGGCAGCGGATCAGTGGTGTTAAAGACCATCACACCGCCCATCGCGTCGCTGCCGTATTGAACCGAACCGGGCCCGAACAGAATATCGGCCGAGCCCAGCGCATTGGCGTCCACCTGTATTGAATTCTGCAAATTTCCGGCGCGATAGATCGCATTGTTCATGCGCACACCGTCGAGCACGAGCAGCACGCCGTTCGCCGTGAAGCCGCGCAGCATCGGCGAGCCGCCGCCGTATTGACTGCGCTGCACGAACACGCCGCCGCTTTCGAGCACTTCGGCAGTCGTGCGCGGCTGTTGAAACTCGATTTGCTTGGCGGTGACTTCGGCGATCGCCTGGGCGATTTGCGCGCGATCATTGCCGAAGCGATGGCCTTGGATGACCACTTCGTCGGTCGTATAGCTCACGCGCTCGAGCGCGACCGTAAAATTTTCGTTGCCGATCTGATCGCGGTTCAGCAGCCGCCGCACGTAGTCGGGATGAAAAAACACCAGGGTTGATGATCGTCGAACTTGCCGAGATCAAACGCGCCGTTCACATCCGTTTGAACGACCACAAGCTGCGCTTCGTCATACACCCATGCGCCGACAATGGGCTCGTGCGTATCGGCGCGAACAACGGTAATGGGCTTGGTTTGCCCGTAACCAAAGGTACAGACGATTGCGAACATGCAAACAGCGGTCAACAAACGAATCATGGCGCGAATTCCCCTTGCTACTTTAGGTACAGAATCTTCTGCGTGGTGTGGGCGAACGATGTCTCCAGCGTGGCAAAATACACACCGCTGGCGAGATCTCCCGGCGCCCAATTGACCGTATGCGTTCCGGCCGTGCTGAAATCGTCTCGAAGTGTCTCGACGAGCCGCCCGTTCAGATCAAAGATATTAAGCTCAACATCTCCGGAGCGCGGCAATTCAAATGAAATCGTCACGCTCGAGTTGAAGGGATTGGGATAGGCGGAAAGGGTGAACTGTTGTGGAACTTCCGGCATGACACCACGGGAATCAAGCACGGCATTCCACGGGATTGCAAAGAACTGCATTTCAAAAGTGCTCCCCGTAAGGACATACGTGTCGCCATTGTCCGCGATATGTTTGTCTATGACCAGGCCGAGGCTCTGAGTGAATGGCGCCGGCTCACGGACGAGTTCACCTTGAAGGTTCATTTGCCCGAACCGCCCAGGCGATCCTTGCGTAATCAGGCTGTACCCATAATCGGGGTGCGTTGCGACATTCTGCGCGACTGCGTTAACCTCAGAGAGAAGTTCGCAATTCCCGTCGAATGTTAGCTGCCTTAGTTGCAGAACTGGAGAGTAACCGGTCAAGAGTAGGATGCCATAGTTCCAGGTGAACATGACGCTATAGTTCTGGATAACGCAGTCATCCCATGGTGGAATTGCTAAGCTTGCACTGCGGGTGCCGACGCAAGCGGACACAGAATGGTCATCCGTGTTGTTGAAATCAGCAATCAGCAAGGAATCTGCGCGGCCCGAATACAGATCACCATAGCACGGTATGTCACGAAATATCGGTGTTGCATCACCCGTCGTGTACTCGCGAACCTCATTCTCATGAACAAGCTGCCACCCTCCCGCGTTATTCCAAACAGCGTTAAGCATCTGTCGCTTTGTATAAAAGCCGCCATCCTGCCTTGCGATGATAGAAGCGTCCAACGTGCGCCGGGACAGGCTGTCAACCCAGAAACGGTGTGTCCGACCGGAGTCAATGACTGTTGACGTGATTGCTCCGTTGTGAGACTGAATCAAATGCAAGCGGTTGTAGCCGTAATCAAATTCAGATTCAACAAGTTGTTCGTAAGCTAAGGCAGCCCAGCCATCAACAAATGTAGCGGGATCGTAGAGCGTCGTTGACCACGGGTAGGCAGTTTCTAACAGATAGTGCGGATACGTGACAAAGGTGTCCGCTGACTGGGAATAAGACCAATGCCCAACACCGCGGCTGTTTCCCGCCACAAACTCAACAGTGTCCTCAACGACAAAGGCAATATTGATACGGTTGAAGTTGTAGGAGCCAATGGGGATAGTAAACGGCCCCCGCACCTCCTGGCCGAATGCAACACCAAGCTGTGTCGCCAGCACCAACATGAGAAGAAAGCGCTTCATAGTCCCCTCCAAGGGATGGTTGTGAAACTGAACGCGAGCATCCGCATGGAATACTCTCGGCTGGTTCCCCAAACTTGAGGTTACTTGATGAAGAGCATCTTCCGAGTTCGTTGTGCGCTCATCGCTTCCATCTGTGCAAAATACACACCGCTGGCGAGATCTCCCGGTGACCAATTCAACGTATGCGTTCCGGCCGTGCTGAAATCGTCTCGAAGTGTCTCGACGAGCCGCCCGTTCAGATCAAAGATATTAAGCTCAACATCTCCGGAGCGCGGCAATTCAAATGAAATCGTCACGCTCGAGTTGAACGGATTGGGATAGGCGGAAAGGGTGAACTCCTGCGGCGCTGGAGCAGATTGATCAGGTGTATCTACAAACTCGTCCCATGCCACCCACGCCGTCTTCAGCCTGCGCGGGCCTTCGCTCTCGTCGTCATACTCGCTCCACACACACACGACTTTGCCGTCGTCGGTGATGGTGACATCCGCGTTGGCGATCAGGCTCGTGCCGCTCGTTTCGTAAAGCACTCCCACCGGTTGCACTGGTTGTCCGGTCGTGTCCACACGCGCAACCAGCAGATAACCCGGATTGGCCTCGACCACTGCAAACCCAAAGTCGCGGTGGAAGAAAGACGATGTGACGTAATTTAGGCCGACCGGGCCGAGATACTCAAACTCAAACTGTGTGGAATCAGGGCGGCTCACCCGGGCAACTCTCGGATCATCTTGCGAATTGTCCTCCGAATAGAGGGCAAGGGCAAGTGAGCCAGTGATGCGCTCAAGCTCGATCATCGTGTAAATGGGATTGCTTAGGTCACCGGAATAGTCGCACTCTCCTGATTCAGCCGTTACGTAGCAGGAAATGACGCCTGTGTTGACGACGCCGGGGAACAATGTGCGAACAAAAGTGTCGTTTGAGGACCAATCAACTGCTCGTGTGGCGCGATTCCTGTCAAGCGGCGATTCCGCAACGTCCCACTTATTCAGGATTTCTCCATCAGCGGAAATCGTTGCACCAAAGATGGTGATACCGTACATGTGCGGGTCCCAATGTTCTCCCAGCCACATGACGGTGGCGTGACCACCCTCGCGTCCGCGCACCGAAAAGCCGCTGCGCGGACCCTTGCCGATGTAGTAGTATGAGACACTTGAGTCCAACCATACGTAATTGTCGGGACACAAGAAACCGGAAACATTGGCCCCTGGCATACCGTAGCCAACCGCCTCATCCTCATACACCACACAACACCACGACGAGTCATTTCGCGCAGTGAGGTCATGCAATTCGAGCTTTGGCCAATTGTGAAGTGTGTCAACGATCCGCGCATCGCCAAGCGGCGCGGCGGCTGCGAGGTTGAATCGCTGCCAAACCACCTGCGCATCCGAAATCCACACTGCATCCAACGTATCGCCGCGCACACAGGCTTCAAGGTCGCCAATCCGCGACGCCGACTCATACACCCCATACGGCCCGAACACGGGCTGCGCCCAAGCGCAGCTCACCATAAGAAGCAAAATAACCGCAAGCATAATCTTCTCCCTCAAATTGGTAGCGGGACCCACCGCAAAGGAGAGCGTCGATCGCCGAGCAGAGAAGCTATCTGAAATGCCGCTTCAACTCATCGAGCAGATCGCGCATTGAAACGATGGCAAACGCATCAACCATCTCGCCGCATTGGCAATTGGACATGTCGCCGCACTTGTGCAGGCACGCCGACAGCATGTAGGTCGAGTCCTTCGCCAACCTCGGATGGTCCGCCCACGGCCCGCCGGTCGGGCAAGCGGTTTCTATACTGGTCACAAGCACCGTATCGCCCGCCGCGCGAATGTGATACAAGCTCGCGCACAAGACGCAGCTCGGTTGTGTCGTGTCGCCGTTGGCATAGACGGCGTACAAATGGTACACCGTGTCTTTCTGAGCAACAAACGATTTTGTCACACAGTCCGACCGCCGGGATGGACAGATTGTGTCCAGCGCGCAGGCGCCGTCGAAGACGCTCTCGATAATCGGCTGCCGATACGACGGGTCGTTCCTCTCGCCGGGCAGCAGCTGGACCGGCACTGGCACCGGAGCGGGCGGCGCTCCGCCGTTTTGCGTATCCTGGCACAGCAACAGAAACACGACCAACAAACCGACTGCAAACAACAGTACAAATTTCCAGCCAGCCATACCGCCTCCCCTTGGTAAATGATAAGTCGCGTTCTGCGCGGCTTCGGCAGAGAAAAGGGATGGCCTTACACCATCCCTTGTCATCTTGACCGTCTGCTACGCGGTGACGCTCGTCTCAGCCAGAATCGCGTCAATCCATCCGAACAACAGCTTCATCTCGGCGACCGTCGTATCGGCCATATGCGCGATGCGGAATGTCTGCTCTTTGATGTCGCCATAACCGTTGGAAATCACGCAATGATGCTTCTTGGAAAGCTGACCGTTCAAGGTTTTGAAATCAAACCCATCGGGCTTCTTGATGCACGACAGCGTTACGGATTCATAACCCTTCTCGGGGAACAGTTCAAATCCGGCCTTCTTGCACCACTCGTGCGTCAGCTTCTGCATTTCCAGATGGCGCGCCCAACGGTTGTCAAGTCCTTCGACATTGACGATGTGTTCAACCTGCGCATGCAGACCGAACAAAATCGGAATCGCCGGCGTATGCGGCGTCTGATGCTTGTCGTTGTACTTCTTTGCGTCCACGAAGTTCACATAGTAACCCGGCGCCTTAGCCGTCGCGGCCTTAGCCATCGCCTTATTGGAAATCATCGTCACGCACATCCCCGTCGGCAGGCCCCAGCACTTCTGCGTTCCGGCCAAACACACGTCGAGACCGAGCTTGTCGGTTTCAATCTTGTCGCCGGCCATCGCCGACACTGCATCCACGCAGAACATCACGTCGGGATATTTCTTGAGCACTTCCGAGTATTTCTCCAGCGGTGCGCGCACGCCCGTCGAAGTTTCGTTGAAGACAGCGCAGAATTGGTCATACTGTCCGGTCGCCAAAGCCGCGTCTACTGCTTCAGGCCTGACCGCCTGCCCCATCGGCACTTCCAGCTTGTCGGCGGGAATGCCGTTGAAGCCGGCAATTTGGAACCAGCGCTTGGAAAACGCGCCGTTGACCGTGACCAGCGCCTTCTTCTGACACAGATTGCGCAACGAACCTTCCATCACCCCTGTCGCCGAACAGGTGAACAGCAGGACGTCCTGCTCGGTATAGAGGATCTTCTTTAATAGAGGAATGGTGGCCGAGTGGACATCCATATAGGCTTGCGTGCGGTGGCCGACCTGCGGCTTGGAAATCGCTTGCAGCAATTCAGGACGAACTTCCACCGGACCGGGAATAAATAGGCGATCGTGCATGGGGAGCTACTCCGTATTGTATGCGTACCTGATTGAAAAATCTAAGTTAACGAGAAAGACACGCTTTCTCACCACTACATAGAAAAGGTAGCAAAATCCAATCTGAGAGGCAATGAGGCACAATAGCGCATGCTCGGCGATAGTGGTCCATTCTGCGACAATTTATGTTTCGTGTGACAAGCGCACGCAATGGACCAATTCTGGCCTCGTGCATTGTTTTCTCGGTTCTTATTTCGTATTTTAACGAACCAGTACCTATCATTTTGTTTTTACATGTCAAAGAACCAGTTTGCCCGCCTGATTTCGATGATGGCCTTGTTCGGCGGGGCCTATTTCCTGCCCCTGGACTCGTGGCATCTTCCGCAGGCGGTGCAGTCGTCCTTAGCGCTGACCAAATGGTACGCGCGCGAACACGTTATCCTCTGCCTGATCCCGGCGCTGTTTATTGCGGGCGCCATCAGCACGTTCATCCAGTCAGGCGAAGTGATGAAGCACCTCGGCGCGGGGGCCAACAAGCTGGTGGCCTACGGTGTGGCCTCCGTTTCGGGCAGCGTGCTGGCGGTCTGTTCATGCACCGTGCTGCCGCTTTTCGGCGGAATCTATAAGATGGGTGCAGGCATCGGCCCGGCCACGGCATTTCTCTATGCCGGTCCGGCGATCAACGTCTTGGCCATCGTCCTGACGGCCCGAGTACTCGGGTTGAGCATGGGAATTGCCCGCACGGTTGGCGCCGTGCTCTTTCAATCATCATCGGCCTGCTCATGGCGTGGCTCTTCCGCCGTGACGAAGTCGCCCGACTGGCCGCCGCGCCAATGGAGAAGCGGGCCGCTTCAAACGTTCTCAGAACGGCTGTCTGGGTTGCGACCCTCAGCTCAATTCTGGTTGCCGCCACGCTCGGCCCATCTCTGGGGATATATCCCTATAAGTGGTGGCTGACGGGCGGATTAGCAGTGTTACTGTGCGTGCAAATGGCCGGATGGATGCAGACGAGACTGCCGCATCTTTCAGCAGGAATCGTCGTGACGATTGGCGCGGCAGTCGCAATTCCCGACTACCCGCAGGCAGTTTTTCTGCTGGCCATTGCCGCGCTCTCGCTGATTCTGTATCTTTCGGGCGGGAGAAGCCGCGAGTGGCTCGAAGCCACCTGGGATTTCTCCAAGCAGATCGTACCACTATTGCTGTTGGGTATTCTGGCTGCGGGTTTGCTGCTGGGTCAGCCCGGCTCCGAGGGGTTGATTCCGTCGAGATGGATTAGCAAATTGGTAGGCGGGAATTCGCTGTTCGCCAATTTTGTCTCGTCGGTGATCGGCGCGTTCATGTACTTCGCGACCTTGACCGAAGTGCCGATTCTGCAAGGGCTGATGAGCGGCGGTATGGGCGCAGGCCCGGGACTAGCGCTTCTGCTGGCTGGTCCGGCGTTGTCGCTGCCGAGTATGCTGGTGATTCACTCTCTGTTAGGTTTGCGCAAAACCGTGGCGTTTGTTTCTTTGGTTGTAACGTTGTCCACTCTGGCCGGGTGGCTGTATGGCAATTTTGTATAGGAGTCCGATAATTTGAAGATTCAAGTCCTGGGCACCGGCTGCCCGAAGTGTCACAAACTGGCCGAGCTGACGGAGCGTGTGGCGCGCGAAAAACAACTCGATTTCACGCTCGAGAAAGTCACAGATATAAATGCCATTCTTGCCGCGGGCGTGATGATGACGCCTGCGCTGTTGGTAGATGGCGAAATCAAAGTCTCGGGCCGTATTCCCACCGAGCCGGAATTACAAACTCTGCTGACGTCAACTGGCGGAAAGTGATCATGAAAACACTGTTTACCGTTCTGCTGCTTGCCCTCTTTGCGTCGCCTGTCCTTGCCGAAGAAGCCGCCGTCGCCACACCCGACAGCGCACAAACGCCGCAGATCACAAATGTGGCCTACTATTTCATGAACACCGTGCGCTGCCCGAGCTGCCAAAAGATCGAGAAATATTCGCACGAAGCCATTGAAGCGGGCTTCGCGCCCCAGCTCGCCGCTGGTCAGCTCGCGTGGATGATGAAAAACCTCGACGAAGAAGCCAATGCGCACTTCATTGACGAATACAAGCTCTTCACCAAGTCCCTCGTGCTGGTACGCTATGAGAACGGCACGCAGATCAAGTGGAAAAACTGTGACAAAGTCTGGGAGTTACTGGGTGATGAAGCGGCCTTCAAGAAATACGTGACGGCGGAAGTCGCGAGCTTCCTCGGCGAATGAACGACTTTGTCATCGGCTTGGGTTCGGCGCTGTGGTTGGGGATTTTAACTTCGATTAGCCCCTGTCCATTGGCCACCAATATCGCCGCCGTGTCCTTTGTGGCACGGCGCGCGCATGCTCCGCGGCAGGCGTTGTGGACGGGCGTGCTCTATACCGTAGGCCGCATGCTCGCCTATGTCGTCGTCGGCGCACTGGTGGTGTGGAGCGTGCTCTCGCTGTCCAAACTCTCGTTCGGGTTGCAGAAATACATGCACCAGGCGCTCGGTCCGTTTCTGATGGTTGTCGGAATACTACTCACCGGCTGGCTGAAACTCCCGGTCATGAGCGGCAACGCGTGGCTCGAAAAATTAGCCAAACGCGCCGAAGAGTGGGGCGGACTCGGCGCGTTGATGTTGGGCGCGCTCTTCGCGATTTCATTTTGCCCGGTGAGCGCGGCGCTGTTCTTCGGCAGCTTGATCCCGCTGGCCGTGCGCCACGAATCCATCGCAATCTTCCCTTCAGTCTATGGCATCGGCACGGCGCTCCCCGTCTTAGCCTTCGCCGCCGTCATCGTCTTCAGCGCGCAAGCCACCGCCAAACTATTCACGCGACTCTCGTCATTCGAAAAGTGGGCCCGCCTCATCACCGCCATCGTCTTCATCGTCGTTGGTGTGTACATGACTCTGAAGTACACGCTGCGCTGGATCACCTGAGTCGCTGCCTTCCTCGCGGCGGCACCCGCTGCGGGTGCCCCTGACTCCGGGCGCGAACTTGATGGCTCAATGAACCCCATTCTACCCCATCGCACCTATCTCCCCGCCTTCCTCCCGCTTGACAATCCCACTATTGCGCAATAAATTATAGGCGGATCCCGGTAATTTGCATCATGCAGCTTCTCGCTGCCGGAGGTGTCACATGTTCCGCTTGATGCTTCTCACCCTCCTGTGCGCCATTTCCGTCGCACTGCCCCGCACCCTCGACCGCGGCCCCGTCCGCACCCCGCGCCAACCCCTCGACATTGCCAACCCGCAGGATGAAAACTACGTCCTGCGCAATGGCAGCTTAGCCTTCAACTTCACCAACTACGGCTTTTTTCGGCAACGATGGCCCTGGGCAATCATCGTCGCTGGATGACCCGTGCTCCGGCAACTGGGCGCCGCAGTTCGAGTATCCCGAAGGCAGTGACGCGCAATATCTGTTTCAGAGCGGGCTCTGGCTCGGCGCGTTGATTGAAGAGCAAGGGTTCTTCACCACGCGCGTCTCCGTCGGCACGGACGGCTGGCAAAATCCGTCCATCAACGAGTTTCACGCCGGCGAAGCGCCCAACAACGGCATCTCCCTGCGCTCGAACCTGCCAGATGCCACCGACTGCTTCGGCAACAGCATCTACGATCCGAATGCTCAGGCCAACATCGAAGCCGTGGCGGTGTATAGTGACACGCTGGTTGATCCGTTCTGGCTAAACGACGATCCGATTGACGGCCCGCACCGTCCGCTCGGCCTCGAAATCACCCAAATCGCGCGCCTCTGGACCGCTCCCGAGTTCGCGCGGTTCGTCATTTTGGATTTTGAGATTGAAAATATCGGCGAACAATTACTTGAAGAACGTTGCTCGGGTTCTACATGGATGCCGATGTCGGTATCGCTGGACACAACAACGAGCACGTTGACGACATCAGCGGATCATTGGTGATAGATCCACTGGTGGGCAATCTGATCGGCTGGAGCGCCGACAACGATGGCCAGATACAACGATCCCAACGGCCCAATTGTAGTACCCGATGCGATTGGTTTAGCCGGGTTGAGCGAACCGGACACCTTCGGCGGCGGCAACATCGTCCACTGCTTCAACTGGTGGCAGTCCAACGCGGACGTCGATCAATCGACTTGGGCCCGGCGTGGCAACGATCCGCCATGGGATTGCGACTAGGGTACACCCGTGGGAGATGTCACAAGTACGACATCCTGCCGTAACCGCGAACGCGACTACGACTCCTACGAGCCGAGCGAACCGTCGCCCAGAACGGCTGACAAGTTTCTTGCATCCGACGGAGAGCATGATGCGCGAGTGGTGCGAAGTCGAGACGTTTTTCGAACAGTCCGACACGCGCTTCATGTTAAGTTGGGACAAAATCAGCTGGTACGACTACACCGACGGCTCGGGCGCGTGCGGCTACCGCTGAACCCCGGCGAGCGCTTCAACTTCTCGGTAGCGATGTTTATCGGCCCCGATTTTCACGACGAAAACGGCGGCGAGTTTCATTTCGACGGCCTGTATGAATCCTACGGTCGGGCGAAACTGCTCTTTGATCAAGACTACGCCGTCCAGCCGCCCTCGCATCCGCAAAACATGCAGGTCGTACAAGCGCAAAGCGGCCAGATTCCGCTCGCATGGGAGTCGCCTGCGCACGGCGAGATTGCAGGTTACCGCGTCTATGGCCGTCCCGACAGCGGACAAGGTGAGCGCGTCGAGTTGACGACGGGAACGATTGTTGACGAAGAGTTTGTTGTCACCGGCCTGACCAATGGTGCCGATTGGCTGATCGAGGTCGTTTCTGTGGATGCGCAGAGTTTCGAAAGCGCACCCGCCAAGCAGATCGTGCGTGTTGGCGCAATACCCAACAGTATTTCCCTCAGCGGGATCAACGCCGGTGGCGTCAACTCGCTCACGTGGACAGCCACAAATGATCCAACGTTCTCGCACTACCGTCTCGTGCGTCTCGATTCGACGGTACAAACCGAATTCGACAATCTGACCACGCCAAGCTACACTGACGGCGATGTGGTTTCCGGCCGCCACTACTCGTACACGCTCTACCTGCACAATTCGCTCGGTATCACCAGTTTGCCGTCAAACAGCGTGACACTCACGCCATTTTCGCCGGCGAATTCGATATTGGTGTATGACGAGACGAAATCGCCAACGGCAGCAGACCTATTCCGCGGTGCCGTTCACGATTCGCTTGTTCGGTTCTGGTATGATTCCTTGCTGAATGCCTCTGGCGAGACATTTGATTACGTAGATCTCGCCAACAATGCTGCGCCACTGTCGTTGCAGTCCTTGGCACAATATGAAATCGTGATTTGGCACAGCGAAAATCCGCAGAACTCGCGGACCGGTGTGCAGATTACCCAACGCGAATCGGCGTTGCGCGAATACGTTTCCATTGGCGGCAAATTGATTCGCTTTGGCCGCCATTCTCTTCTTGCCGCTGGAATGGGAAGCGGCCTTCAATCGTCGCCAAGTCAACTTGCTCGGCTTGCGCCTCTGACTTTAGACTCCGTGCGTACTTCACCGCAGTTTAACCCATCCATTCCCGGCACTCAAGTGATGGTTACTGGTGCAGACTTTGGTCCCACAATGTTCCCGCCGCACTTTTCCTGGGACGAGAGCAAGCTGGCTGCGCTGGTTTTCATCGAATGGACGGGTTTCGAGTACCTGCCGGGCGTGGACCTCTTTTGGCCCCGCGGGAACACTTGGCCTTTATGCGAAGTTCGTTTGCACGAGGATGACACTACGGGATTTGTCGATGCAGTCTGTGGAGTAGTAGGTCCGGGTGAAATCATGTTTGGGTTCCCGCTCTATTTCATACCCGCGGCGCAAGCGCAGGATATCCTCGAGGCGTCAATGGAGTTACTGCGCACACAGAATCTTGAAACCCCCGCGCCTCCGGTCTCGCTGCCAACGTCAATCAGTTTGCATCAGAACTACCCCAATCCCTTCAACGCCACGACGGTGATTGAATTCGAGCTGCCCGCGCAGATGGAAGCAGCCCTGAAGCTCTACAACATTCAGGGCCAACTCGTGCGCACGCTGTTCGACGGCGCAGTCACCGCAGGCCACCACCGCGTCATGCTGAACGGCGAACAGATCGCCAGCGGACTCTACTTCTACCGCCTCGAAGCGGGCGGCGAGAGCCAGACGAGGAAATTGCTGCTGCTGAAGTGATGCACTTGCAGGATTGGCTGAACTTTCGTTCATTAGCCGGGTGGCCCCTGCCGCCCGGCTTTTCATTTCAAGGTACCCTGCATGCTGTCTACGCTCGACTGGACCCTAATCATCGCGTACAATTTGCTAAGCCTGGTTGTGGGCTTACTCATGACGAAGCGCGCACTCCTCGACCGAGGAATATTTTTTGGCGGGGCGGGCCTTGCCGTGGTGGATTGCCGGGACGACGATGGTGGCGACGTCGTTCTCGTGCGACACGCCGCTGTATGTGACCAAGCTCGTGCGCACGGCGGGGATTTACGAGAATTGGCAGTGGTGGTGCTTCGGCATCGGCTCGCTGTTTGCGACGTTTTCTTGGCGCAGCTCTGGCGCCGTGCAAAGGTGCTGACCGATGTCGAACTGACGGTCTTGCGTTATGGCGATTCGCCGGTGACGCGCGGCCTGCGCACGTTTCGCGCGCTCTGGCTTGCGTTGCCGATCAACGTGATCGCGATGGGCTGGGTGATTCTGGCGATGTACAAGATCATGAATGAAGCCGTCGGCTGGGACAAACCGACGGCGATTATTCTGTTCACAGGGCTGGCCTATACTTACACGCTGCTCTCGGGGCAGTGGGGCGTGGCGCTGACCGATCTGGTGCAGTATGTCATCATGCAGGGCGGCGCGATTGTCTTCGCAATCTATGCCGTGAACGAAGTCGGCGGCTTGCAGGCTTTGAAAGACGGCGTGATGAAAGTCACGACCAATCCGCAGATTCTCGATATGACTCCCAACCCGGGCGCAGGTTCGATACTCAGTGCGGACTTCTGGACGCCGGCGTTCTTGGGTTTTGCAACGTACAGTTTCGTGACGTGGTGGGCCAACGTCAATTCCGACGGCGGCGGCAAGGTGATTCAGAAGCAGAACGCCTGCAAGAACGAGCAGCACGCGCTATTGGCGACGTTGTGGTACAGTCTCACGAATTTGGCGTTTCGCACGTGGCCGTGGGTGCTCGTGGCGCTCGCTTCGCTGATTATCTACCCGAACATCGCCGATCCCGAGCAGGCCTATCCGCGTTTAATGATGGAGCTCTTGCCGTCGGGTTTGAAGGGTCTCCTGGTCGCGTCGCTGATTGCCGCGTTCATGAGCACGATTTCCACGCAATTGAACTGGGGCGCAAGCTACCTGGTCACGGACTTCTACAAACCGTTGTTCGCGCGCGACAAAACAGACCGCCACTACATTCGCATGAGCATGGTGGCGACGACGGTGGTGCTGGTTGCGGCGGGACTGGCGGCCTACTACACGCAGAGCGTGACCGAGGCCTTCAAATTTGTGATTGCCTTCGGTGCAGGCACGGGGCCGGTCTACATCTTAAGATGGTTCTGGTGGCGCGTGAATGCGTGGAGCGAAATTTCGGCCATGATTGCGTCGAGTGCGATCACGGTCTATCTGTTCAGCGCGAGTGGACTGCATTTTGGTGAACGACTGCTCGTGATCACCTTCGGCTCGGCGGTTATCTGGTTAGGGGTCACACTCTTGACCAAACCCGCGCCGCTCGATAAGCTCGCCGAGTTCTACCGCCGCACGAAACCCTACGGCGCTTGGGGTCCCGTCAAAGAGTATGCGCGGGCGAATGGCCTGATGGTGCCCAAACCCGAATCGAGCGCACGCGCTTTGCGCGGCTTCGCCTGGGGCCTGGCGCTGGTATTTGGTATGACCCTGGGGTTGGGCTATGTGCTCCTGCTCAACACCACGCTCGCCATCGTCTGGTCAGTCGTCATGCTCATCGGCGGCGTTGGATTATGGAAAGACGGGTTCTTGAGGACGGAATGAAAGCCGTTTGAAGAAATGAACTTCATCTGGACAACTCGTGGCTTCGGGCACATTTGACAAAGTGCAAGAAGAACTACTTCCAGATAGCTTCCCAATGTAGCCATGCAATTGGAGATGGTTTCGACGCCTGC
>JADJEH010000006.1 GCA_016702305.1 bacterium | reverse complement strand
ATGACCACGCGCGAAATTCTGGAAGCGATGAACGCCGAAGATCGGACAGTGCCCGACGTGGTCGCGCGGGCCATTCCCGAAATCGAAAAGCTCGTGGAACGCGTTGTGACCAGCTTCCAAGCTGGCGGCCGTCTCCTCTATATAGGGGCCGGCACATCCGGGCGCTTGGGCGTGCTCGATGCGTCCGAATGCCCACCGACCTTTGGGACCGATCCGACCATGGTGCAGGGCTTCATTGCGGGCGGCTACGACTCCCTACGCAAAGCCGCCGAAGGTGCCGAAGATAATCCTCACGGCGCGATTCACGATTTTGAGCTCTGCTGTTTGGGCCGAACCGATGTGGTCGTCGGCATTTCGGCCTCGCGGCGCACACCCTACGTTTTGGGTGGTTTATCATCCGCCAAGCAACACGGATGCTTCAGCGCGCTCTCATCTGCAACGAGTTCGATGCCGAGAGTATGGGATATGAGGAAACCAGCGCACAGCCCGATGTCATTATCTCGCTGCCCGTGGGGCCGGAGGTGTTGACGGGTTCGACGGGCTGAAGGCGGGGACGGCGACCAAGCTCGCGTTGAACATGATCACGACGGCGGCCTGGGTGCGGATGGGGAAGTGTTACGGGAATTTGATGGTGGATTTGCGGATGGGGAGCCGCAAGCTGCAGGCGCGCGCGCGCCGGATTCTGATCGAGATCACCGGCTGCGACTACGAGTGGGCCGACGAACTCCTGACCATGGCGAACGGCGAACTCAAAACCGCGTTAGTGATGCACTTCCGCGGCGTCACCGCCGAGCACGCGCGAGATTGGTTGGAAGAGAATGGTGGGAAGGTGGCGGGGGCGATCGGAGAAAAAGGAAATTCCTGACGGATTACCAGATCAGATCATTCGTTTGATGCCCTGTTCTGCGCGGGCGGATTGCCATCCGCCCCTACATAGATTCGTGAATCCGACCTAAGGTATGAAAGAGCGATACACACGCAAGAATTCACTGCGGTTGCAGAGACATGATTACCGCCATCCGCGGACGTTCTTTGTGACAATCTGCGTGGAGGGGCGACACAAACTCTTGGTGAAGTTGTAAACGCAACCATGTTGCTCAACGAGTTTGGCGAGGCGGTTAAAATTGAATGGAAGAAGACCGCTGAGATTCGGGAGGCTATCTGGCTGGACGAATTCATGATCATGCCAAATCACTTTCATGCGATTCTGCGGATTGACGATACTTATATCGGCCCATTTGCAGGGCCCGCGCGAAACGTTGATGTAGGGGCGGATGGCAATCCGCCCGCCCCAAGCGAGGCGGATCATTCCAGAGTCACCGTCAAAACCACGTATGCGCGAACGGCACCCTGAGGCACAATCATCGCCGCCTTCAAACGCGCGACCACGAAACGAATCAACGAAATCCGTGGAACAAAAGGCGTGGAAGTTTGGCAGCGCAGTTTCTACGATCGCATTATCCGCAACGAACATGAATTGGGACTAGCGCGGCAATACATCATGGACAATCCCTTGAACTGGGAATTGGACAAGGAAAATCCCGATCTCCAAGGCGTGTATTGGGAAGAATAGATCCACAGGTTTCGATCCTGTCCGGCACGGGCGGATTGCCATCCGCCCCTACAAATACACCAAACCAACCTCACATACAAACAGCACCCCCCCAACACCCATGCCACACAACCAAAAACTCCCCGTATCCAAAGGTAAACTCGGATACACCACCTCGCACATTATGAAGCAGCCGCTCAAAAAAGTCTGGGAAGCGGTGACGGAAGACAAGCACCTCAAGAAATATTTCTGCGACAAGCAGATCGGCGAATGGGGTCCGGACCTCGCGCCGGTGCGTTGGTGGTGGAAAGCGTACGGCGACGAAACGATGGACATGTACCCGATCGAATACAAGAAATACGAGAAGATCGTCTTCGTCGGCCCGGCCTACGGCCCGAAGTACATGACCACCATGACCTTCGAATTCGTCAAGAAGGGCCCCCGCGAGACCATCTTCCGCGTGCATGATTACGGCTACCAGCAGAAGGACCTGAAAGTCGCGTTCATGATGTGCGAAGGCTGGACGGAATTCCACACCTATCTGAAGGCCTACCTCAAGTTCGGCGTGGATGTAATGCGCGAGAAGACGCCGCGCAAAACGAAGTAGCCAACAGAGCTTTCAATTTTCCCACGGGAGGCCATTTTGTCTCGTCTCGCTCTCCTTATTATATGCGCACTGTGGGTACCGAGGCTGCTCGCCGCGGAAACTCCGGCGCGCGGTGATTCATTGTACTTCGCACAAAATTACACTGCGGCGATTCCGGAATACTCGGCCTTCGTGGCCGAGCATCCCGAGTCGGGTCGCGCCTGGTACCGCCTCGGCTACTGCGAGCTGAAAGCCGCGCTCTATGCGGATGCTGCCGCACATTTTCACAAAGCCGATTCGCTGAAGTTCAACCCGGCCTACACGAACTACAACTGGGCCTGCGCGTTGGCTCAATTGGGAGACTTGCGCACCTCAGCGATCAAGCTCGAGACCGGATTGAGCAACGGCTATCCGGGCGCACAGATTGACAGCGACACAGATCTCGCTCCGCTGCGCACGAGCGGCGAGTGGGCGAGCCTGCGCGAGCAGTTGAACCGCTATGTCGAACCCTGCCTGTACGATCAGCGCATGCGCGAGTTGGATTTCTGGGTCGGCGTATGGGATGTGTACTTTTTGAGCAACAACCAGAAGGCCGGCGTCAACACGCTGACCACGACAGAGCACGGCTGTTTCATCCACGAACAATGGCAGTCAGAGTCGGGCCACTCGGGCCAGAGCATCAACTACTTCAGCCGCGCCGACAGCCTCTGGCACCAGACATGGATTGACCGCGACGGGGGGCAGGTGGAATACACCGGAGGATTGCGGAATGGCGCGATGGTGTTGGAAGGGACCGGAAACGATCCCGGACTGCCGCCCTATCGCGCCCGCATGACCATGACTCCGCTTCCGGATGGATCAGTCGAACAGCTCATGGAACGCTCGAGCGACGATGGCGCAAATTGGTACGAAATATTTCACGGAATATACCGTAGACAAACGGAGTAAAAACAATGATTCCGATTCCTGTAAACGCGGCGCATTGGCATATTGTGCTGGCCCACTTTCCAGCGATCCTGTTGATGGTCAGCACGGCCATGTTAGTCTTGGCGACGCTGTGGAAGGACGGGCGCTGGCAGCGCGTGGCATTGGGGTTCATCGTCGCCGCGACCATCAGCACCGGCGTGGTGTTCTCGTTCGGCGAAGACACCGAGCACATCATCGAGGCGCAGCCCGACGCGCGGAATATGGAAGGCTACATTCATCCGCATGAAGAGCTGGCGGAAACGGCGCGGAATATCATCATTCCGTTTGGTATCTTGATTCTCGGGCTATGGTGGTTCACGCGCAAGCACACGCTGCTGCCGCCGTGGGCGGCCTGGGGAGCGGTCGTGGTGATGGTCGTGGCAATCTCGTTACTCACCAACGTCGGTGCGGCGGGGGGCAAGATCAATCATCCGGAAGTGCGCGGCGGCGCCGTTCCAGTCTTAGATGACAAAGGCGGCGAACGAGACGACGATTAAAGGACAAGGGATAAAGGATAATCCATGGCAACCAAAAAGAAGACGGTGACCACGAGCGCCGGTGTGAAACTGGCCTCGGGCAAGATCGGGTTCACGGTGGCGACGACGATGCGCGCACCGCTCAAGAAGGTGTGGGAAGCGGCGACGAAGGCCAAGCACGTCGAGAAGTTCTTCGTGAACAAGGTCAAGGGCGACTTCAACGAGAATTTTGAAACAGTGTTTTGGACCTGGCCGAGTCACGGCACGTTTCCGCTCTATCCTGTTGCATATGCACCGGAGCAATTTCTCGAGTTTCACTGGCCGCTGCATGGCTCCAAGACGCAACTCTCGACCGTGCGCTTCGAGTTCACCGAGAAAAAAGGCGTAGTCACGCTGACCATTACCGAGTCCGGCTGGAGCACGCGCGGCCTGAAATACGCCTTCGAAAACTGCCAGGGCTGGACCGAGTTCGGCAACTACCTGCAGGCGTATGTCATGTGGAAGAAGGATATGCGCACCCAGCGTTGACGCTGGACCCAGTGCCGCTGGCGTGAAGGCAAACAGATTTCGTTTGATGTAGGGGTGGCAGGCGTGCCGCCGGCGCCAGTCAAAGGTCGGACAAATTGAGTGTAAACAGCATCAAGAAAAGGGGAGACCGAAAATGAAAGGCTACGTAGTTCTATTCCTGCTGCCGCTGCCGAAGAAGAATTTGGCGGAGTACAAGAAGCTGGCGCGGCGGTTCGGGCGGGTGGCGGTGGATCATGGCGCGCTGCACTATCGCGAGTTCATTGGCGAGGATTTGAAGCCGAAATATGCACCGCCCTTTACGAACGTGCTGCCCTTGAAAGCGCGGCGAGGTGGCCATCACCTCGGTCTTGGAGTTCAAATCGCGCAAGCACCGCGACAAAACGATGCTCGCGATGCTCCACGACCCGCGCATGGAGAAGATGATGAAAGAAAAACCGCTCTTCGACATGAAGAAGATGTACTGGGCAGGCTTCGAGACGATTGTCGAAGCGAAGGGGAAGTAGCGGGAATGCATTGGCTAAGTGACATTGTACGACACCGATGACACCCCCACTCTTCCTCCTCGACCTCGGCAACGTCCTCTTGAAGCTTGACTTTGAGCGGTTTGTCTCGCGTGCGGCGGAGCGTGGGGTGCGGTCGCGGGAGGAAATTCGCGAGCGGTACATAGTAGGTGAGAGCAAAAAGCGCTTCGAACGGGGCCAGTGTACGGCTCCTGAGTTCATTGAAGAGCTGCGCGAGTTTCTGGGCTGGTCGGCAACCACAGCGAACCGCGAGCGGCTGCGGTTGATTTGGTGCGATATTTTTGACGAATTTCCCGGAGCGCGTGCGGCGCTGGCACAGTTGAAGCAGTGGGGCACGGTCTGGGTGCTATCCGATACCGATCCGCTGCATATCGAATGGGTTCGGCGCGAGTTCTCGTGGGCGCTTGAAGTCGAGCAGGTGTTGACCTCCTACGAGCGCGGCAAGATGAAATCCGATCCCGGTGTTTTTGAGACAATTGTCGCGGAGTCAGGCATTGCACCAGAGCGAATATTGTTCATTGACGATCTGGCGAAAAATCGTGAAGCCGCGCACAAAGCGAGGATAACCACGCACTTGTTCACGACCTGGGAGCAAGCCTGGGAGGAGATCGCCTGAGTCGTTAGCATGCAGCGCGGCACAAACTCTCCACAGCACTCATCCACACAATGTGTACTATTGTGGACAAGCATTGTGGATGTGTGGAGTGCGTGGATAAGCAGTAAAACTGCGGAAGCTCAATGGAAGTGCGCGGAAATCACGCTTGGAATTGAGTAAATTGGGACAAGAAAGCCACCAATAATTTCGAGAAGGACGACAGATGAGACGGATGACGGGAATTCTGCTGTGGACAATCTGTGTGATGCTGTGGACAAATGTCGAAGCGGCGCAGATGGTCGGGTACAAGTCCACGGGCGAACATTCAGGACAGATAACCATCCTGCCGCACGCGGACAGTGTGAAGATTGATCGCGAGTTGGCGGCAGCCGTGGACAGTTTGTCGAAGAAGGACGGGCTGCTGTTAGACCTGCGGCGCGTAAGCTCGAGCGGACAGATCTACTCGGCGGCCCTGGCGACAGCGATTCAAATGGCATTCGAGAAGTACTCCAAGCCGACGGTGGTGTTGTTCGGCGGAGCGGTGAATTGGGAGAGCGATCTGGGCAAGTGGGCCAAAGAGCGCGAGTGGACGCGGTTCGAGTCTTCAGGCGAACTCAAAGAGGCCGAGGCCAAGCTCGAGACGCTGCGCGGGCGGCACATGCGTGAAGGCCAGGAGCGCATGGACTATATGATGCAGCAGCAGCCGAAGGAAGGCAAGTAGGCTTGCTGACGGAGCTGGCCAATTGGCTGACGAGCGTCGGTCAGGGGCAAGTCTGGCTCCTGGCCGTTGGGATATTTTGCGCGCGTATCGCCGATCAGAGCTTCGGCGCCATGCGCACGATCTCGATTGTGCGCGGCTTCAAAGTATTGGCCGCGCTATTCGGGTTTCTCGAAGTTCTGATCTGGATCAACGTCGTTGCGCAGGTCATCCGCAATCTCAACGAGTGGTATCTCGGGGTCGTCTATGCGGCGGGCTTCGCGGCGGGCAGCTTCGTGGGTATGTGGATCGAGTCGCGGATAGCCATTGGTCATCAAATGGTACGCGTGATTGCCCGGCGTGAAGCAGGGTTGGCCGACAAGCTGTGGGAGCGTAACTACTCGGTCGTCGAGATGGACGGCAAGACCAAGACCGGCGAAGTGGACATCCTATTCGTGGCCGAAAAGCGCCGCAACGTGCCCAAGCTCTTGCGCACGATTAACGAGCTCGATCCGCAGGCCTTTCTGACGGTTGAGGATGTGAAGCAGGTCGGCCTTCGTTCCCGCGATCCCAGTGTGGTGTGGGGCGAGAAGGTACTTGGCGACATGAGCAAATGGGTCAAGCCCAAGCGCAAAGCCTGACGGGCGAAACATGCTCCATCATATTGAAATTTATGTCTTTGACTTGGCGCGCACGCGGGCATTCTGGTCATGGCTCTTGTGCGATGAGTTAGGCTACACCGTCTATCAGCAGTGGGATCAGGGCGTGAGCTTTCGCGCTGGTTCCACATATATAGTGTTCGTCCAGACCGAGCCGAGGTTTCTGGATGTAAAGTATCATCGCTGCCGGACGGGCCTGAATCATCTGGCCTTTCACGCGCAGTCACCCGCGCAGGTGGACGCGCTGACAACCAAGCTGCGGGAGCGCGGCGTGACCATACTATATCAAGACCGCCATCCGCACGCCGGCGGGCCAGACAGCTACGCCGTGTTTTTCGAAGACCCCGACCGGATCAAAGTGGAAGTGACGTGCTCTGAAAGTGAATAAGGACAGCAGACGCCAAAGAAGAATTGGCGGGGCGTCTGATCAATAATGGATTCATTAAAGCAACGAATATACTCATACGCGGGTTTTGCCGAGACGTTGACCGCGCTGTCGGAGGCGCGGCATGGTGTGCTCGTGAAAAACGTACCGGGCGCGCTGCCGGTGCTGGTGGCAAGCTACCTGTTTGAGAAATCGCGGCGGCCGCTGCTGTTGGTGGCCGAAACGCTCGAGGACGCCGAGGAGTTTGCCGACGATCTCACGATACTGCTGGGTGAAAATGTCACGAGCCTGTTTCCGGGGCTGCCGGACTACCACCGCGAGTTGAATCCGATTGAATTGTCGGAGCGCGCCGAAGTGCTGATGACGCTCGCTCGGTCGAAACAGCCGTTGATCGTCGCGCCCGCGGCGGCGCTGCTCGATCCGCTGCCCGACTTGCAGGAGGTATCGCGCAATACCTACACGCTCGCCAAGGGCGAGACGCTGCCGCGCGACTCGCTGATTCAATTCTTGCACGAATCGGGTTATACGCGCGAAGTGATGGTCGAAGGCGTGGGGCAATACGCGGTGCGCGGCGCGGTGCTCGACATCTATCCGTTCGGCGGATCGCATGCGGTGCGCGTGGAATATTTCGGCGATGACATTGACGACTTGCGCAGCTTCGATCCGCAGACGCAGCGCTCGACCGGCAAGCTCGGCGACGTGACAATCATGGCGGCGGAGACGCCGGGCGCGGGGAATTCACATCTGCTCCAGCATCTGCCGGAAAACACGATCATTGTCTGGTCCGAAGGCCGACCGGCGCACATGGCCGTCAAGGAGCGCTATGAAGAGCGCACGGCCAAGCCCGGGCTGCGGCTGCGCGATTTGCGAAACTCCGCGCCGGACGAAGACGACGAAGACGACGCGCACCTCAGCGAAGATCTGCACGACATCGTCTATGAAGACGACGAAGAGATTCCGGTCACGATTCCCGAACAGGTACGCGCGCTGCACGAACTCGGGAAGTGGATGGAGCCGGAGTTGATTTACGGTGCGGTCCAGCGATTCGCGCAGGTGTTCCTGCAAACGTCACCGCAGCCGCCGTCGCATACGCTCGATTTTGCCGGCGCGCCGCAGGAACGCTTCGCGTCGAATCTGCCGTTGCTTGCCGAACGCGTGAAGGAATATACCGCGCGCGAATTAGAAACCGTGCTGCTGTGCGACAATCAGTTGGCAGCGGATCGGCTGGCGCAAGTGTTGGTCGAGCGCGGCGTGCCGGAGCACTCCTTCAGCGCGCGCGAAGGCGGCCTGCGGCACGGCTTCATGCTCGAGGCGGCCGGACTCGTAGTGCTCGTGGACCACGACATCTTCGGGCGCAAGCGGCGCAAGCGCCAGTTCATGAAGTTCAAGAACGCGGTGCCGCTGCATGACATTGATGCGCTGCAGGTCGGAGACTATGTGGTGCACGTCGAGCACGGCATCGGCCGCTATTGCGGTTTGACGAAAATCGCGGTGGGCGGCATGCAGCGCGAAGTGCTGAAGATCGAATACCGCGACGGCATCCATCTGTTTGTCAAGCTCGAAAACCTCGCCTCGGTGCAGAAGTACTCGGCAAAGGAAGGTTTTCAGCCGCCGCTGTCGAAGATCGGCGGCAAGGAATGGCGCGAAGTCAAACGTAAGACCAAAGAGTCCTTGGTCTCCATCGCCGAAGACTTGATCAAACTCTACGCCAAACGACGCGCGGAGCGCGGGATCATCTTTTCGGGCGACACGCCGTGGCAGCGCGAAATGGAAGCGAGTTTCCCCTACGAAGACACGCCCGATCAGTTGACGGCCAGCGAATCGGTCAAGCGCGACATGGAAAACCCGATGCCGATGGACCGACTGATTTGCGGCGATGTGGGCTACGGCAAAACGGAGGTCGCGATGCGTGCGGCTTTCAAGGCCGTGACCGACGGCAAGCAGGTGGCGGTGCTCGTGCCCACGACAATTTTGGCGCAGCAGCACTATCGCACATTCCGCGAGCGCTTCAAGAACTGGCCCGTGGACGTGCGCGTGATCTCGCGTTTTCAATCCAAGCGCGAGCAAAGCGAGGCGCTCAAGAAACTCGCGGCGGGTGACGTGGACGTGATTATCGGCACGCATCGGCTGCTGTCGAAGGATGTGCAGTTCGACGAACTCGGTCTCCTGATCATAGACGAAGAGCACCGCTTCGGCGTAGTGCAGAAGGAGAAGATCCGTTCGCTGCGCGCGAATGTTGACGTGCTCGCGATGAGCGCGACGCCGATTCCGCGCACGCTGCACATGGCGTTGATGGGCGCGCGCGATCTGTCGCAGATCACCACACCGCCTCCGGGACGGCAGCCGATTGAAACCGACGTCGTGCCGTTTTCAGAAAAGGTCATCAAGGAAGCGGTGCAGCACGAATTGACGCGCGGCGGTCAGGTGTTTCTCGTGCACAACCGCATTCAAAGCATCGCTCAAGTCGCCGAGATGCTGCACCGTCTGCTGCCGAACATACGCATCGGCGTGGCGCACGGTCAGATGAACGAGCACGAACTGGAGCAGGTGATGCTCGATTTCTCCGAGCAGAATCTTGACGTGTTGATCTCGACGATGATTATCGAATCCGGCTTGGACATGCCGAATGTCAACACCATGATCGTCAATCGCGCGGACCGGCTGGGCGTGGCGCAGTTGCACCAATTGCGCGGGCGCATCGGGCGCAGTTCGCGCAAGGCCTACGCGTACCTGCTCGTGCCGCCGCATTTCGAGATGTCGCAGATCGCCCGCAGCAGATTGTCTGCGCTGACCAATTTCTCGTCGTTAGGCGCAGGCTTTCAGTTGGCGATGCGCGACTTGGAGATTCGCGGCGCGGGAAATCTCCTGGGCCGCGAGCAGTCGGGGTACATCAACTCCATCGGGTTTGAGATGTATCAGCAGTTGATCGAGGAAGCCGTCCGCGAGGTGCAGACGGAGCACGCGCAGTACGAACCGGAAGAAAAACGCGAAGTCAAATTGAAGATAGACACGGACGCGTTCATGCCCGAGCACTATCTGCCTGAAGGCGGATTGCGGCTGAACATCTATCGAGAATTAGCGCGCGCGAAGGACGTGAAGAAGGTCATGGAGCTGTCGCGCGAAGTCGAAGACCGTTTCGGAAAGCTGCCGGACCCGGCGCGCACGCTGTTTGACATGGTGCGCATCCGGATTCTTGCGGAGCAATTGGGCGCGGATGAAGTGAACGTAATGGCGGCGCGTATGGAGTTGGGCTTTGCGGCGGATCATGCGGCGCGTGACAAGATGCTGGCGCTGGCGGCGCGCAGCGACGGCTATCCGATCGAGTTGGACGCGACAAAGGGAGTGACGGTCCGGTTGAACTTGAGCAAGCGGCCCGAATGGAGCGCGAAGTTGCGCTATGCGGAGGAATATTTGGCTGCGGTAAATGGCGAATTAGTGGAGTCACTTTAATCATACGAGGCCCTGCGATGACGGGTCGGCTATTGTTTGTCTTAATGCTTCTATCACCGGCGCTCTCCCGCGCGTTGGTGATCGAAAATGGAACGTTGACGGGATTCTTGATGGACACATGCGCGACATGCGCCTATGACAACTGGCAATCGCACGTGTCGGAGCGCATTCAACGGCCCGGCTATAATGACTACGGTCCGCCGCGCACCTGGACCCGCAAACGAACGGTTTCGGCGGATTTCAATACATCTATGCGAACGCGCACGGGGATTCAATCATGGCGCGCTGGCGGCAGGTGTTTTTGTGCGCCATCCATGGCGATTGGGAGTGCGCGGATTCCCTGATCGCGCGGCAGGACAGCGCGTGGAACTATGAACTCGCCCGCATCGAAGAGCCGACCGGCGCAAGCTACTATGTCATGCGTGAACGGCTCGACTCATCCTACGTGGACGTGAACGGCGACACGCTAACGGCGAACGACGTGCACGGCGGATTTCGCCGCGGCTGGGGCGTGTTTGTGTTCAGCGCCGCTCCGCGGCACGCGCGGGCGGTCGTGCAGATGCCGCACCCCGAAGACGATTTCATGTCAATTCCCGTTGGCATCGAGCTGTTTCAACAGGCGGAAATGGCGATTCTGATGATCGCGGGCGCGGGTCGCGAAGTGATGTACGACAGCGCGGCCGGTCAGTACAATAACGCGCGCACATTTTCCGATCCATCGCGCAATGCGCGGCATCCGTTTTCCGAGCTCTCGCGCGTGATCAAGGACTCATGGAACTCTCCGCCGGTGAATCCGCTGGTGCTGATTCAATTGCACTCGTACGATCACGCCACGCACGGCCCACTGCCGGACATTCAGGTTTCCTGCTATCATAACGACGAATTCCCGAACGCGCCGCTGCGAAACTTCGTGAATCAGCGCGACCTGTTTCACGCGCATCCGGTGTTCCCCGTGACGAGCGTGGACGGCGACGACACGATTGACGTGGCCGTCAACAACTACATCGGCCTGTGGAGCAATCCGGCGTACGTGTATACGACGGCGGAAACCACGCTGACGATTCCCGTAGTCGGTGATTTGATCGGCGCGCCGGATAATGTCGTGGGCGACTATTTCCATGCAGGGCATGACGTGCAACGGCACACCGAGAATTTCATTCACATCGAATTGGACGAATATCCTGACAAATTGTGGGCGCCGCTCGATTGGCCGCGCTGGCTGCCGGGGACGCCGCCGACGGAGTGGAATACGTACCGTCACGCGTTGGCCTACTATCAGCCGTTCATTTCCGCGGTGGATTCGGCGCTGACATGGCATGAAATCCCCGATGAAGAGCCGCCGCTGGTATGCAATCTGACCAGCGCGTATGATTTGGCGAATGGCGCGGTGACCATTACTTGGGATGCGCCCGCCTACGACCGGCACTTTGACACGTATCAGGTATTCTTCGATACAAATGAAGTGTCGCTGTCGTCGCCGCACATTGCGCGGACGAACACGGGTTATAACGCGCTGGGCAACATGCTGGGGACGTCCATCACGGTGTCGGGCCTGCGCACGCCGGTGTGGGATTACACGTTTGCAATTCGCGCGAAGGATGTGCTGGGCTACGAATCGGAGCTGTCGCCCGCGCTGGGCATCACGGACGGCATGGTGCGTGACGTGGCAGCGTTCTGCGACGGTGATTCCGTGCGAATGACGTGGAGCGCGCAGCCGAATGATGACCGTTATGAAGTCTGGGAATTCCCGCCGGGATTGGGCGGCTACTACTATTTGGGCACGACACTGACGAACAATTTTGTGTTTGTTCCGACCGGATACTCCGGGAACGGCGTCTGTGTGCTCATGGTGAAGCGGGTGATCGAATAGCGCGGGTAATCTAAGAGGGGAGCCGGCGTATGACGAATCGGACCGACGAACGGTGAAGTGGTGGGCCGTGCTGTTGCTGTGGCTGCCGGCCTCGGCGTGGGGAATCGTGCATGAGACAGGTTTTCTGCGCGGATTTCTCCTGGACAGTTGCTCGGCCTGCGCGTATGACAATTGGCTGTCACATGTCTCGGAACGCCTGGTGCGACCGAACTACAACGACTATGGTCCGCCCAATCTCGACCCGGTGACGAACGGTTTCGGCGGATTCACCTACATTACCGACGACAGCACGGGCGATTCGACGCTGGCGCGTTGGCGGCAGGTGTTTGACTTCGCGATTGCCGAAGAGTGGGCGCAAGTGGATTCGCTGCTCATGCGGCACGAAGCCGAGTGGCGCTATGAACTTGTGCGCTTGCAGGAGCCGGGCGTGCGGCGGCACTACTATCTGCTGCGCGAGCGGTTGGATTCGAGTTATGTGGACACCAACGGCGATTCGACCGGCGCGCGTGCTGTGATCGGCGGCTTTCGCAACGGCTGGGGCGTGTTCGTGTTCAATCCGGAGGCGCGGCATGCGCGGGCGATTGTGCAGGTGCCGCATCCGGAAGATGATTACATGGCGCCGCCGGTGGCAACGGAGATGTTTGTTCGCGACGGGTTGGCGCAATTGATGATTGCCGGAGCAGGACGCGAGGTGCTGTGGGACACGACCTTCGCAACGTACAACAACGGCCTGTCGCTTTCGGATCCGTCGCGCAACGGCCGACATCCGTTCGCCGTGGCCACGGAAGCGGCGATTGCGGTCTGGGACGCGCCGCCGGTCAGCGAGTTTGTGGTAATCCAGTTGCATTCGTACGATCACAATGAGCATGGGCCGCTGGGCGACATGCAGATTTCGTGCTTCTTCGACGATCATTTTCCCAATCCGCCGCTGCGTGACGTGTCCCGGCATCGGGACTATATCCACGCGCTGCCGCTGTTTCCGATCAACGGCTTCGACGGCGATGAAAGCGTCGTCACACGCGTGGACGAATACGTGTCGCTATGGAGCAGCCCGGCCTACAGCTATTTCGGCGCGGACACCGTCGCGCTGCGCAGTGTGTTCGATTTTCTGGGCGTGCCGGAGAACCAGCAGGGCAACGCATGCCATGCGAATCACGACGAGCGCTTCGACACGGAGAATTTCGTCCATATCGAACTCGACGAGTATCCTGACGCGCTGTGGCAGCCGACGGATTTTGCGCGCTGGCTGCCGGGCGCGCCGCCCGCGCGGTTGGCGAACTTTCGATTGGTGATAGACTATTTCGCGCCGTTCGTAACTGCGGTGGATTCTGCGCTGACGTGGCACGAGGTGCCGGACACGCTGGCGCCGGAAGCGGTTTATCTGCGCGAGGTGTCGCGCGTGAACGCGTCCACAGTAGATATTCGCTGGGATGGCGTCGCGTACGACCAGCATTTTGACACCTACGAAATTGTGTACGACACGACCGAGCTGTCGGCACTGTCGCCGCGCGTGACCCGCGCCACTTCCGCCAGTTATACGGCTCTTGGTGATCAGCACACGGCGATGCAGCGCTTCACATTGCTGACTCCGCCGCTCGAGCGCTATCGTTTTGCCCTGCGCGCGCGCGACATGGCAGGCAATGTCTCGGCGTTCACGCGGGAATGGGGCATTGCGGACAGCGTGATTCACGATTTGACGATCACGGTGGACGGCGATTCTCTGCGGCTGAATTGGACCGGCGCGTACTTCGATTCGCTTTATGAGGTGCGTGAATATCCGGCCGGTATGGGCGGCTACTACCTACTCGGCGTGGCGGACGTGAATCATTTTGCATTCGTGCCGACCGCCATGGCGGGGAACCGGATGAGTGTGATCATGGTGAAGCGCGTATGGGAAGAATAGCGTATACGTAACCAACCTTACAACCTTTCCTCGCCGGACCTGCGAACAAGGTAAAACCACTACAGCCCATGACGATCCACCACGCTACATCTCCGGAACAGATTCGGCTTGTATACAATGTCATGCGCGAACTCCGGCCGCACCTGACCGCAGACCAATTCGTTGAGCAGGTATTGCGACAGATGCGGGAACATGGCTACATCCTCATATATATAGAGGAGAGCGGTCAGCCATTGGCGGCGGCGGGGTACCGGCGAACGGAACTGCTACATTGGGGAAAAGTTTTGTATATTGACGATTTGGTCACCGCTGCGGCGGCCCGTGGGCGGGGCTGCGCTGACCATTTGTTCAAATTTATCGTGAATCAGGCGCGGGAAGAGGGCCTGGCAGCCGTCCATCTCGACAGCGGAACCCACGCTGGCCGATATGACGCGCACCGCTTCTACCACAAGCACGGGATGAGCATCACGAGCTACCATTTTGTTTTGAATCTGCAAACAACATAAATGAACCGGAACACCATGCAACGAACAGGACTTCTGTTGAGTCTGCTGGCCATGATGTGGCTGGCGAGCTGCGAAGGCAAGAAAGACTACATTGCCAAAATCGGAAACGAAACCATCACGGAGCAGGAATACCGCGCCGCGATGCTCTCGAAATTTCGCACCGACGACAACATTAAGCAACGGCCCCTTGAAGAGCGCAAGAAAATCGCGCACGACATGGCGATCGAAGAAGCGAAATATCTTGAGGGTCTGGCCCGCAAGTATGACGAGAACCCGGAGATCGCCACAAATCTCGAAGCGGCGGCCAAGCGTCGAGCGCTCGATCTGTTGTACGAAGAGCGCATCATCGCGCCGGTGATCACCGATGAGCTGCTGCGTGAGCACTATGACAGGTCAGCGAAGGAAATCAGCGCGCGGCATATTCTGGTGAAGAAGAGCGCGGCGGATTCGAGCGCGGCGGCGGCGGCGCGCCTGAAGAGTCGCATTGACTCGATCAAGACCGCGATAGACAGCGGTCTCAATTTCAAAGCGGCGGCGGCGCTGCTCTCGGAAGACGCGACGACGGCTGTTGATTCCGGTGACTTGGGCTGGTTCCCCTGGGGCCGGATGGTAGACGAGTTTCAGCGCGCGGTGTGGTCCGCGCCGCTGCGCAAGACGGCGGGTCCCGTGGAATCGCCGTTCGGCTGGCACCTGATCTGGGTGGATTCGACTCGTGATGTGACGGGCCGCCCGCCGTTTGAAGAGATGAAGAAGGATTTGGCGATGCGGCTGCGCGAGGTCGAAAGTCTGAAGCTCGGCGCGCGCGCGCGGGATTTTGTCAACGCGCTGCATACGGAGTACTCCTTGCAGTATGACGAAAACGCGCTGGCGATGTTCACGGGCAAGCTGACGGATCCGCAGATGTCGCTGAACAAGGAGCTCGGGCCGATGTTCACGGGCGACGAGAAGGCGCTCGTGGCGGCAACGCACAAGCTCGGCAAGATCACGATTGAAGATATGATTCAGAAGGTCGGCAGCAACGCCTATCGCGTGGATTGGAAGAATCCGCAGTCGGTGCATGATCTCGTGAACGCTCTGTGTGAACCGCAGTTCCTTGAGGACAAGGCCGGCCAAGACGGTTACATCAAAAAAGGCCTATGCCGATTCGAACGTCGTGGCGCAAAAGAAGGCGGCGATCCAGCGCATGGTCGAGAAGGTGGAAATCACCGAGAAGCTCGAAGGCAGCGAAGAATCGGACAAGGCGTATTACGAGCGCAACCTGGAGTCGTTTATTCAGCCGGAGACGCGCTTGATCCGCGAGATCTTCATTAAGGAAGACAGCGCGAAGGCTGTGCGCGTGCGTGATCGCGCGCTGAAGGGCGAAGACTTTGCAAAGCTCGCCTGGCAGTTCAACGAAAAGGAATCCACGAAACGCGACTCGGGCCGGATCGGGCCATTTGAAGAAAAACGCTTTGGCATGATTGGCAAGTCGGCCTTTCAGCTCGGACAGCCGGGCGCGGTGTCCGAGGTTGTGAAGGTTGGGAAGAACTACTCGGTGCTCCAGCTCATCGCGGCCTATCCGTCGCGTACGAAGACGTGGGACGAAGCGAAGGGCGATGCGCGGCGCGAGAACCGCGTGGCGCGCACACAGCAGCTGCAAGAGGAGTTGGAAAAACTGTTGGTGTCGCGCTATCCCCTGAAAGTGAACGACGAGCTGCTCGGATCGATGTGGCCGCTTCCCCCCGAACGACAGGAACGCGCGGCTCGTGATCAATAAGGGCATCTGGCTGGTCGGGCTGTGTTTGCTTTTGGCGGCCTGCAATCGCACAAACACCGCCGACCTCGTGGCAAGCGTAGGCGAACGAACGCTTAGTCGCGCGGACTTCGCGACGTGGGCGGGCGTGCCCTTCGACAGTTTGAGTGCGGAAGCGCGGCAGCCGCTGGTCAATGCATGGCTGGAGCTGGCCATGATTGAGCAGGAGGTCGAGGCCACGGGGCTGCGCAAAGACGCCGACGTTTCCCGGCAGGAACGCGAGCTATTGGCGCGTTTTCATCGTGCCGTGTTGTTGGCGCGTCTGCCGGAACCGAAGATTACCGATTCGTTGATCGCGGACTACTACACGACGAATCTGGCGGAGTTTCGGCGCCCGATGGACAGCTATCTGATCGAGGGATTTTGGTGCGAGTCGGACGACACGCTGAAGGCGTTTCGCCGCGCATTAGAGCGGGCGGACACGTCGCAGTTGCGTTCGGACATGGTGATTTGGGAGGGGAAGTGGCTGACGGACTCGCGCGAGTTGGATCCGATACTGCTTGAGGCTGTGCGCAAGTTGCCCGCGGGCGGGATGACGCCGGTGCTGCCGTTCGGCGAGGGCTATCGGCTGTTGCGGCTGCATGAACTCTATCCGGAGGGGGCGCAGCTCAGCTTGGATGCTGTGCGGCAGGAGATTCGGGAACGACTGTTGACCGAGCAGAGTCAAAGAAGGCAGGAGCGTTGGGAAACGGAAATGCGCGGCCGCTATCAGCCGCGCCTAATGGGTGACACGAAATGATCAGAGCATTGCTTATCACGCTGAGCGTTGTGCGCCGCGCTGGCGCGCGGCGAAGAGGTGATTGACCGGGTTGTCGCGGTGGTGGATGACGAGATAATTCTCGAAAGCGAAGTGTTGCAGTATTTGCAATACACGCTTGGAGCGCGCGTGGCGCTGGACCTGCTTTCTGAAGCGCAGATGGACACGCTCAGCAAGGAAGTACTCGAGGAGTTGATCGCGCAGAAACTGCTGTTGACACAGGCGCGCAAGGACTCGATTGTGGTCACTCCGAAGGAGATTGACCGCGAACTCGACAACCGTGTCAGCAATCTGTTGACGCAGGTGGGCGGGCAGGAGAAGCTCGAATCGTACTACGGCATGCCCTTGCCCAAGATCAAGCGGCAGTTTCGTCCGCTGGTGGAAGAGACGTTGTTGATCGAGCGCACGCGCGGCAAGCACATGCAGCAGGTGCGCGTATCGCGGAACGAGGTGCTGGAGTTCTGGGAGACGATCAAGGATTCGCTGCCGCCGCTCAGGGATGCGATTCGGCTGTCGCACATTCTGCTGGCCGATCGGATTGCCGAGGCTTCGACGAACGCGGCGATTGCGCGCGCCGATTCGGCGCGGCAAGCGATTTTATCGGGTTCGATTACGTTTGAGGAGTTTGCCTCGCGCTATTCCGAGGATCCGGGTTCGGCGGAGCGCGGCGGTGCGTTGGGGACGACGAATCGCGGTGATCTGGTGCCGGAATATGAGGCGGCGGCCTACGTGTTGGAGCCCGATTCGATCAGCGCGCCCACGGTCTCGCCGTTCGGTGTGCATGTCATTCGGTTAAACGAGCGCACGGGCGAGAAGGTTAACACGAATCATATTCTGTTTCGGGATCGTGCCGGCGGAGGCAGATTTGCAGAGCACGGTGAGTGCGGCGGAGTCGCTGGTGGTGCGGCTGCGCGGCGGCGATGATTTCGCCGAACTCGCGCTGAACCTTTCGGCGGATACGAAAACGGCGGGCCAGCGGCGGCGACCTCGGTTGGTTTAGTCCAACCGAGCTGCCGGACGAGTTCAAGACGCCGATTGAAGGCAAGTCGAAGGGCGAGTACAGCGATCCGTTTCGCACCGGCCTTTGGCGTGCATATCTTGAAAGTGACCGACCGCGCCTTCTCGCGCAAGATCACGCTCAACGAAGACTACAGCCGTATCGAGCAGATGACGCTCGCCAAAAAGCGAAGGCGAGTTCAAGCGTTGGGTCGAAAAGATCGCCGACGAAACCTACGTCGAACGCAAGCTCTAAAATCCGTCGCAACGCACAATCAAAAAGCCGAGTCACCCGACTCGGCTTTTCAATTTTGCTGAGGCTTGCCCCGCCTGCGAACAGCGGGCCGAAGGTTAGTGCATCGAATCGTCGGAACGGCGCAGGGCGATCGGGCGGACGACGGCTTCGGCAACGGAGCCGAAGATGAACCGCTTAAGTCCCGTGCGGGCCGTGCGTGGCAATCACAATGACGTCCGGCTTGATCTTGTCGGCGAGCTGCACCATCTCGTGGGCGGGATCGCCGATCTCCACATAACGGTGGATAGGAATATCCGGTTTTACGAACTGGGCCAGCGTTTCGTCCAGCCTGGCGCGGAAGGCCTTGGAGCATGTCGGCCTCGTATTGCTCACATCAAAGGCGACGGAACCGGCACCGGGAGGCAGTCCGACCAGCGGCACGGGCAAAACGACGTGCAGCACGTGCAGCTCGGCCTGATAGCGGCGGGCGAGCTCGTCCGCCGTGGCCAAGGGCCGAAAGGACGGGTCAGAGAAGTCGGTCGGGCACAAGATCTTGCGGAAAGATAGCATGGTACACCTCCGAAAAATGGCTCGTTGAAATTTTGCGAGCAATTGCGTATTTTGGAACGGTTGTTGTAGGCCGTATAAGTTACATTCTTCATCGCAAACAATTGTTCCTGCGTTGCATAAACTGACTGTGAGTGTCAGCTTTCGCGGGCCAAATATCTAAGGACATAGAAGCAATGAGTTCGCATGTTGCAGAGCATTCTGCTGCCCCGCCCGAAGTGCTGGCTGAGGCGATAGACGCCCTCCGGTGTGTATCGTCTGGTGACCGTGTTTTCGTGGGGTCAGGATTGGCCGTACCGCAGTTGTTGGTGGACGCTTTGTCCGCGCGCGGGGCAGAGCTGGAAAACGTTCAGATCGCGCACTTGATGACCATGGGTCCGGCTCCCCACGCGGAACCGGGGATGGAGAGAGCTTCCGGGCGAACGCGCTGTTTACCGGCGCAAAGCGGGCACGGCGGTCAACGAGGGGCGCGGCGACTATACGCCGGTGTTTTGTCGGAGATTCCGGGGCTGATTCGCAGCGGGGCGCTGAAGGTGGACACCTGCCTGCTGCAGGTAACTCCTCCGGGCACGCACGGCCATTGCAGTTTGGGAACTGACTGCGCGTGTACGCTTGAAGCGGCGCAATGCCAAGAACGTCATCGGTTTGGTCAACGATCAGATGCCGTGGGTTTATGGCGAATTTCTTGCACAAGTCCATGTTCCGCGCGCTGATTCACTACGATCATCTGCCGCCGGAGCTGCCGCGCAACACGCCGAGTGATCAGGAAAAACTAATTGGTCTGTTTTGCGCGGAGCTGGTGCCGAACGGCGCCTGTCCGCAATTGGGAATCGGTGCGATTCCGGATGCGTGCTGGCGAGTCTGGGTGACAAGCGCGACTTGGGCATGCACACCGAGATGCTCTCGGACGGCGCGGTGGAGCTGGTGCAGAAGGGCGTGATCAACTGCCGCGCGAAGACGCCGCACAGGGATAAGATGGTGGCGAGTTTTGTGCTGGGTTCGAAGATGCTTTATGATTTGTGCGCAGCAATCCGTTAGTCGAGTTTCGTCCGGTGGATCACACGAACGATCCGTTTATCATCGCGCGTAACGACAACATGATTTCGATCAACAGCGCGCTGCGGTGGACCTGACCGGTCAGGTGTGCGCCGATTCGATCGGGCATACGATCTTCTCCGGGTTTTGGCGGACAGGTTGATTTTGTGCGGGGCGCGGCGCGTTCCCGAAGGGCGGCAAGCCGATTATCGCCTGGAATCCACGGCCAAGAAGCGGTTCGATTTCGCGCATTGTGCCGTCGCTGTCGCCGGGCGCGGGTGTGGTGACGTCGCGTGCGGACGTGCACTATATCGTGACGGATTTGGCGTGGCCTATCTGCACGGCAAGACGCTGCGGGAACGCGCGCAGGCGTTGATTCGCGTGGCGCATCCGCAGTTCCGCGATGAACTGGAAGTACGCGTGCAGCAGAGGAAATCTGATTTAGTCTGCAAGGACGCGATAATGCAAAGCGGCCGGAGAGTTTTCTCTGCCCGCTTTCCATAACCCTTATGACTTTGAACCGCTTACGCTTTTTGGGCGCGTAGGAAGAAGCCGTTTTGGCTAGATTCTGGCGATGGTGCCGGTGGGGGATGGTAGAAGGTCTTGAAGTGGACGATCTTCAGGCCGGCGCGCTGGAACAGGGTCGCGCAGGTCGCGCTCGTTGAACTGATGAAAGGTTGGCGGGCGATATTTGCGCGAGGATGTGTTCGACTTTGCGATCAGGCTGTGTCGTTGGGTGTGACCAGAAACAGATTTGCACCGGGGGCCATGGTGCGCTTCATTTCGAGCAATTGGAAGAGCGGGTTGAACAGATGCTCGAGCACTTGAAGTGCTAGGGGTGGAACGAGTTATCGGATAGTCTAGCGGTCCACATCGAGGTCGGCTTCGCTGGCTTCGATTTTTAGGCCGTGTGCGGTCGCGGAGGACGTCGCGTTGCGAGCTTTCGCCGGAGTTCGACATCGAGGCCAGCGTTTGGCGCAGGGTGTATTTTTCCAATAGGCGTTGAGCATTTTCATCAGGGCGCTCGGTGCGGGCCTTGTTACCCGGGTCGTAGAGGGTACCATCGGCGCCGATGCGGCTGTCGAGCTGGCGGTTATCTTGCCGTAGGTGTGGCCCAAGGGGATCCTGTGGGGAATTGACCGTTTTGACCGCCCAAGATACTCATTTTTTTCTATAAGTTGGGCAAGCAGGAGCGGTAGTGTTTACCCTAAAACTGCTATATTCGGTGTTTAGATTGGGGA
>JADJEH010000005.1 GCA_016702305.1 bacterium | reverse complement strand
CGAACCTTCGTCACACCCGCGTCAACCCGCCAGGAATCAGAAATCCTGGTCCTTGCAGCAGGCCGCGTCGAAAGTGAAAAAGAGGCTTCGATGTCTTGATTGATGCGATGAAACTGGCGGTGGAGCGGGCCCCGGCTGATTGTGAAGTGTAGGGGCAAGGTGATCGAGTAGATGTACTCAACGCAGATTGAACGCCTCGATCTCGGTGAACACGTGCGCCTGCGCGGATTTACTCCCGAACCTGACACAGCAGCTCGCGCGGGACTCCTGTGCGAAATCTCCTCGTCATACCGCGAAGGTATATCAAATTTCATTCTCGAAGCGTGGGCGGCGGGCGTGCCGCATGGCCGCAACTGCGATTGAAGGATCACGCCCAATCATTATGACCGGCAGCGCGGCCTGCTGGTTCCGCCGGGCGATACGCCAGCCAACCGGGCTATCCCCGGAATTCGCGCGCGACCGGCGGACGTTGCGCGAAACGTATCTCGCGGGCGGGGAAACAGGAAGCGACTATCGCCAAACGCGGCTGGGACGCGATGGCGGACAAAATGGAGAAAAGTTCTTCCGCGAAATTGTAACAAAAAATTAGATAACCAGAAACGTCGAATAGGGCCTCTGCTCCACATTCTCCATTTCAAGTTTGGCATTCTTCGCCGATTGGATTTAAAAGCCCATAGAAATCCCTTCAAACGCTATCCGCGCCATCTGATCCTGACCGGGTTGGCGACTTTGTGTTATGTGGTGTTCAACACGCTGTCCCTCTGGCTGATCGCGCCGGTGTTGGATATCATTTTCCTGCCTAACAAGGCCGGTGAATCCGCACAGACTAAATGCTCACGGGCGGTATGCGCAGTATTACGACAAGCGCCGAAGCAGTGGTCGTGGGAAATCATCGGCGCGGGTGACCGCTATCCGGTACTACCCCGTTTACGGCGCATCGCTTTCTGATTGCAGTTTCCTGCTGAAGAATATGCCTTTATCTGCGGCTGCACTTCCGTGTCGTATGTCAGACAGCGCGGTCAAAGATCTGCGCGACCGTGTCCTATGCCCATGTGATCCGGCAGCCGTACGAATTCTGCTGACCGCAGCTCGACCGGTGAACTGATGAGCGCGGTGATGAACGACGTTACTCTGTCCGTGACGTTCAGCGCGTGTTCACACAGGCCGTACGTGACCCGATTACCGTCGTGACGCTGCTGATCATTCTGTTCAGCATCTCGTGGCAACTGACGCATAGCGCCTTGTGATCGTTCCCGCGTTTGGAGTGCTGTTCCGCAAAACCAGGCAGCCTCAAACGCAAGTCCGGAAGGATTCAAGAAGGACTCGCCCAGTCACCGGCGCCCACCATGAGAAACCATCAGCGGCGCGCGCTTGATCAAATCATCGGCCACAGGGCAGCCCGAAACCGAGCGCTTCGAATCGCGCTCGGAGCGCCTGTTCCACAATTTCCTTGCGACTCGCGCGGCTCGGGTGACTGGCCTCGCCGCTATCAGAAACAATCGGCGTGATGATCATCGCGCTGGTGCTGTAGCTGGGTGGTCAACAGGTGCTGTCGGGTTCGCTGTTGGTCCGCCGAGGATTTCATTCGCTTCATCGTCGTGCTGTTCTCAATGCTCGCGCCTGCATATCATGGGCGGTAGGAAAACCTAAACAGCTATCTGCAAATCGGCTCGGCAGCGGGCGCTACGCACATTGATGCCCTGCTGGCTGAACCGATTGGGGGCTGATGTCGTCAGGATGGCGGCCAGCCGGTCAGCGACCTGCGGCGAGCTTTGCGTTACGAAAACGTGGTTCCTTTATCAAACATCCGAGCAATGGGTCCTGCACGACGTGTCGCTGACTGTTCGCTGCAGTGAACGCGTCGCTCTGGTCGGCAGGTCCGGCAGCGGCAAAACGGCGCTGGCGAATCTGCTGCCGCGCTACCACACTCCTGAACAAGGCCGTGTGCTGGCGTGGGACGGAGTGGATGTGCAACAGCTCGACCGCGCGGCGTTGCGGCGCCAAATTTCGCTCGTGAGGTCAAGATGTCTTTCTCTTCGTAATGGAAAGCGTGCGCTACAACCTGACTTACTGGCCCGCGCGATGTCACCGACGACAAGTTGGCCACCGCCATAGAAAACGCGCCAATATTTACGGATTTCGTGGCCAGAAACTCCCCGTGGTTTGGAGACGATTGTCGGAGGGGCTGGTGCGCAGCTTTCCGGCGGACAAAGCAACGCATCACGCGATTGCGCGCGCTGCTCAAAGATGCGCCGCTGTTGATCTTTGACGGGCTTGACGTCGCGCTCGATAACAGGTCCGAACGGTTGATTCAGCACGCGCTGGAAGAACTGTTCCGCGAGCGCACCGTGATTATCATCGCGCATCCCGGCTGAGCTCGATTCGCTTCGCCGACCGCGTGGTCATTCGACGGGCCAGATCGCGGTGGAAGGCTGGCACCCGGCACTGCTGGTTTTGAGCAGGCTCTATCGCACGTTGACGCAGGGTATGCGAACGCGAAGCGCACAAGTTGTGAACGTCCTGCTGGTGCGAATTCCGCCGCGCCCGCGTTGTGGGGCAGCGGTGAGGAAAATGGTTCGTCAAGCAGCGGAATGGTTGCGCAGACAAGGTGCGCAGGTGACGATCGTCGCCAGACCAGCCTCGCAATTGCTCCACCGCGCCCAGTCAAGACTATGCGCAACCATTGCCTTTGGTTTCGGCGGAGACTTTGATCACGCTCGCGATGCTGCGAAAGTCGTGCGAGACGGGCGCCGATGTCGTCGTGACGAATTTCAACAAGAAGGTTGGCAGTTCGGCATCGCCGGGAGGTTCGTCGGCGTTCGGATTCTGGCGCGGCACGGATTCACGCTGTGGACCGACAAGCCGCATCATCGGTGGCTCGCCGCGCGTATCTTGACCGGTGTGGTGGTGAATGCGCAAAAGTATAGCCGATCACTGCGCGCGGCATAACATCGTCCCCAACGACTCGACGTAGTGGCCAACGGCGTGAAGATCGCCGCGCACAAGCCGGGACGGCTGCGCGCCGGGTAGTCTGTCTCAAGATGCACTGCTGCTCGTCGCGGCCGGACGACTGGAAGCACAAAAACGCTTTGACAAACTGTTGCGTTGCGCCGCCGAGTTGCGTCGGCACCTACCGTTCCGCTGGCGATCTTCGGCGTGGGCCCGCATGACCGTGCATTGCGCGCACAATGCGGAGATCTGCAGATCGACGATCTTGTTAAAGTGGCGCGGTTTCGACGAAGAGCTTGCTGACAAAGTTGGTGACGCCGATCTATTCCTTGACGTCGGACAGTGAAGGAACACCAACGCCGCGCTCGAGGCGATGGCGCAGGCGTGCCCGTGCTCAGAGTTTGACGTGGGAAACATGGCCGAGATCCTGAACGGTGAGTTGAGCACGTTTCTCATCCCGGCCGGCCGCGACGAGCTGTTCGTGGAACGATTGCTTAGCGTCTGCACGAACCGCGCAGCCTTGCGCACGGTACGGCAGGCGTTTCGCGAACGAGCGACTAATGAGTATAGCTTTGAACGATCCATGCAACGCTATTGGCGTATCTTGCTGGAAACAACGGAACGGTCATGAACGAACAGCGTGAGCGAATGACCGGCGCGGCGTTGTTTCTCGTGCTTATCGGGGCGGGTTGGGCGCCCTATCTCGTCGCGACAATGCGCGCGGGTTTTACGATGCGCCGGCGGTTCTGTTCGGCGGTTTGTGCGGCATCGTCGCGGCGGCGTTTACGTACGACGCGGCGGAACGGATGCTTGGCGCGGGCCGCGGCGTTTACGCCAGTGCCGTTTTGGCGACGTTCATACCGACTGCGATTGTCATCAGCGAGCCGCCGCTGATGTCCCACGCGAGTCTGCTCTTTGTCACGTCAGCGGCGTTGTGGATGGCGGCGCGCGCCACCGAGAGCAATGTGCGCGAAGCGCTGGCCCTTATCGGGCTGCTGTCAGGTGTCGTCTCGCAGTCTTTGGTGTATGGCCGCCCGCCATGCTGCCGCTGTTAGCGCTATTCGTTTTGCGTGCGCGGGTGCGTGTGAGCATGCAGGCGATCTTGGCGACTTTGAGTCTGGCCCTGCTCGGCATTGTGGCGGAGAAATTCATCGCGCTGCCTTCGTTGTTTGAGAAACAGCCTGACGTGGCCGTCGTGCCGTGGGAAGCGGCGTTGCTGATGGCGCCATGGGCCGGATTTGCTGTTTGCACTGCTGCGGTCGGTGCGCGGTGGTATCGGTATGTGCTGATTTCTCTGGTGCTGTTGGCCGTCCTGCATGGAAAGGTCGGCGGCGAGTGGTTGGCGCTGCTTGGCGTCGCCGGACCATTTGCGGCAATCGCCATTGCCGCGTTTGTGCTCAAGTGGTTTGAACACGAAAGCGAAAACCGCTGGAAAGAAGCGCTGGATGGCGCTGATCGCGATGGCTTTGCTGCTTGTTCCGCCGATGGCCCGAATCGCGCACTGGGAGCAGATGACGACCAATCGCAACTGGGCGATGGCGTGCGTCGCGGTGGCGACGGCCTTGGTAGTCGGCATGATCAGGACAATCGGCGCTGGCTCTTTCCGGGTTCATGCCCTGGCGGGCATGTTCATCGGCCCTTATGGTGGTATTTCTGGCCGCAGGAAGAACTCTACGTGGATGATGATGTTCGATCGGTACTTCCGCTCGATATCGTCCCGTGGTTCTTTGTGGCCTTTGCATTGGTGCGGATTACCGTACGCGTGCTCTATGGCCGACGGATGCCGCGCTCACTGCGTAAACCGGTCGCCGAGCATTCGTTCGAGCCGGTCATGTTCCGCCGCTTCGATGAACTTGGCCGCGCCGAGTGGAGTGGCGCGCCGGTGGCGGTCAATCTGCCGGATACGGACAGCGTCGACTTCGCCGTCTTCGGTGACACGGCCGGATCGGAGTTTCCCTTTTCGTCGCGCCGCTCCGGCTACGCGGCGTTGCGTGCGTTAATGGCGAGACTAATCGAGCGTAAGCCGCGTTTTGTCGTGTCCACGGGAGACTTGGCCACGCAGGCCACGCATCTCGCCTACCGTCGCTTGCGCAAAACGCTGGGACATCTTCCCCTTCCGTTTATCACCACACCGGGGAATCATGATCTGGTTGAGCGCCGCATTGTGCAGGCGCAGTATTTTCGCGCGCTATTCGGGAGTGACCATGGCGACATCACGGTCGGCCCGGCGCGGTTGATATTGATCAATAACGCGTGGGGCAGTCTGAGCGACGCACAACTTGACTGGGTGGAGACGACGCTGGCCCGCCCGACTGAGGCCGCGTTCACCCTCGTGTTTTGTCACAAGCCGATCTTTGATCCGCGCAGCGACGCCTACTACGGCATGGAGCACCGGCCGCACGCGGAGTGGCTGCATGAACGCTTCGCGCGCGCCCAAATCAGCGCGGTCTTCTCGGGTCACATTCACAGCCTGCTGCACACCGAGCGGGACGGAGTGAACTATGTCATCTCCGGCGGCGGCGGCTCGAAACTGAAAAACACGGACGACCGCCACCACTATCTGTGGTGCCGCGCCGCACCGGACCACATGCGGATCACGGCGCACGACGTGGCCGCCGACGCCGTACTATTTGAACTGACGCTAACTCCGCGCAGATGAAGATTTCCCGCTCCGTACCCAATCTGAATCCACACCGCATTCTGATGGTGCAGTTGCGGCGCATCGGCGACTGCCTGCTGTGCACCCCGGCGATTCGCGCCTTGCACGAGCGCTTTCCAGCCGCGACGATTGATTTTCTCGCGGAATATCCGGCCGAAGAAACGCTGCGCGAACATCCGCTGCTGCGCAAGGTGTGGGTGGCTCCGATGGAAGGGCTTGGCGCAACAATTGAACTCATGCGTGCCTTGCGGCGTGAACGCTACGATCTGGCGATTGACTTCTTTGCGAACCCGCGCAGTGCACAGTTTGTCTTTCTGTCGGGCGCGAAAGTCCGCGCCGGTTTGCGCCGACGAGGCCGCACGTGGGCTTACACATCACTTTGAAGAAGAGCCTCATGATCGCGACGCGTATGCCGTGGACCTGCGGCTCGATATGCTGCGGCTGCTGGGTATTCCCGCGCATACGCGAGCGCTGGAAATTTTCTGCGATCAAGGCGACGCTGCCGCGCAGGCCCGCGTCAACAAACTTGTGGATGCCCAGACGGGCGTGCTCGTGGCCGTCGCCGCAGGCGGCGCCAATCCCGCGAAACGCTACCCGGCCGATCTAACGGCGCAGGTCATCGAGCTATTGCGCGCTTCCCATCTGGAGGTGATTCTCACGAGCGGTCCGGGTGAAGCGGAATTCGCGCAGCGCATTCTGAAGTACTTGCCCGCCCTGTGCCGCATTTCGCTGATGCCCGTGTTCCCGATTTGGCGGCGCTCTATCGTCATTGCGCACTCTACATTGGACCCGATTCGAGGCCCGAAGCACATTGCGGTCGCGTGCGGCTTACCGACGGTTGGCAATCTTCGGTCCCGGAAATCCCCAGAATTGGAACGATCCGCAGAATGAGCGCAACGTCCTGCTGGCCGCGCCCTGCGCGATGCGGCCGCACTGCGTCGAACTCGACTGCGCAAAACTCGGACATATCGCCAAAATTCAGCCGCGCGAGATCTTAGCCGCGACGTTGAAGCTGCTGTTGGAATAGAAAAGGCGACATTGCTGTCGCCTTGCGTGCTCGGTTGATTCGCACCGCGCCGTCGCGGTGCGCTCGATGGTCAGCTCCGCGAAATTTATCACTGTCCCGGCGGTCCTTTTCGTGGGACGGCGGCTCTGTTCCTTCTTGCCTGAATCGCGCCAGATTCGGTCGGACTCCTGAATCTGCCGAAACTTCTCGGCGGTCGCCGCATCCGTAATCTCTTCATACATGCGCGGCGCTTCTTTTTTCGACAAATTGATGTCTTCGGCCTCAAGAATGCGAAAGGTGCGGTAAAGCCCCTTCATGCGAATCTTGATGATCACGCCGACATCCACGGTGTCTTTGGGATCGGCGAATTTCTCGCCGACCATGATCTTGCCTTCTTTGCACGCCTCCGTGGCCTGGGTGCGCGATTTGTAGAGCCGCGCGCGATTCAGCCAAATATCAACCCGGAGTTTCATGCGAGCCTCAGCCAGCCGTCTGCGGCGGCAATAGCGGCGGCCCGATGTTCCGGATCGAATTCGGCGTCGGCCAATAAATGCGCCAAAGCCGCGACCACCGTGCCGGGCAACACGCGGTAGTGGTCATGCTCGCCGCGAGCAAGCTGCGTATAGACCGTCGGAAATTCCGTGATAATGCCCGTGAGACGCGCCCCTTCACCTTCGGTCACCTCAAGCGCAGTCAAGTCCAGCAAGAGCGACGAAATATACGAGGCCGCGTCATCATCCGCCGCGCACAGCAGAGTGGCCAACGCCGTGAGGGCCCAGCCGTTTAGTCGGCCGTCCACGCCAGCATCGTGAAACGCGCAGACGCGCTGAAAGGCGTACACGGTTAAGCCCTCCGACCAGCGTTCCAGATGAATCTCCTCTACCGCACGTAGCGCGTGATCCTGCCGACTTACGTTGTCCGTCCACGATGGAAACAGCTCGCCCAGCAGGTTCACCGCATTGATCATAGCCAACGCGCGCCCGCGCTCGGGATACGAGAGAATGCGCCACAGGTAGTCGCGGGCAGCGGCGGGCTGCGAGATACGCGGTGGCTCGAGTTCGGCCACAGCTACCGCCAGCGCACGCGGCGGCACCGCGCCGCCAGCCGCCCAGTCCGCGCAAGCCCCCAGAAATTCCCGAACAATCTTCTGCATTGTTAACTCGCCGTAGATATTCTGATAAAGATAAACTTTCCCGTCCACACTTGCCACTCCGGGGTGTCCCGCTCATGAAACACTTGACTTTCCTTTGTTTGCTCTGTCTTCCCTTGTCGCTCTTCGCCGCGCCGGATGTCGCGCAGTTGCGTAAAGATGTGGGCGTCCTGGCCGCCGACGCGTTGGAAGGACGCGGTATCGGAACTAAGGGGCTGGATAGCGCCGCCAGTTATATCGCGCAGCGCATGGCGCAGATCGGCCTCGATCCCGCGCTTTGACGGCAGCTACTTTCAACCGTTCAAGATGGGCTGGGGCTTCACGCTCGGCGAGAAGAACTTCCTGACGTATAAAGACCAGACCATTGACACCAAGACCGGCATTATGCCGACCGGCTTCTCGGCGAAAGGCGAAGTGACGGGCAAGGTGCTCTTTGTCGGCTACGGCATCACCGCGCCCGAATTCGAATATGACGACTATGCCGGCATGGACGTGAACGGCGCCATCGTGCTGTGCATGCGCAAGGAGCCCGGCGAGTTCGATTCGACCAACAAGTTTGAAGGCGTGAACGCCACGCTCCACCTCGGCGCTGCGCACTAAGGCCAGCAACGCAAAACAGCACGGCGCGGCGGCCATGCTGCTCGTGGACGGACCGCTCTATGCCGACACCTCCGAAGTCGAAGAGTTGGCAGCGCCCGCGACCAATGAAGCCTATATTGACTGCGGAATGCCCGTGCTGCGCATTACTCGCGCCGCCGTGGCCAGGTTATTTCCCGAGTTTGAGCTCGACAAACTACAGCGTTCGATTGACTCCAACACGCAGCCCCGCAGCCTTGACGTCGTCGAAGACTCCGTCACGTTATCCACCGACCTCTCGCGCGAAGAAGTAGACGTCAAAAACGTCGCCGGTATTCTGCGCGGCGGCGATAACATTCTGGTCGTCGGCGCGCACTACGACCATTTGGGCTACGGTCAAAGCGGAAGCCTCGACGAGAAGCTCAACGTCATTCACAACGGCGCGGACGACAACGCCAGCGGTGTTGCGGGTATGCTGGAAACAGCGAGCATGCTCAAGGCCCAGCCGCTCAACGCGACCGTGCTGTTTGTGGCTTTCACCGCCGAAGAAACCGGATTGGGTGGCAGCGGTCATTTGGTGAAGAACTTCCCCTTGCCGTTCGAAAATGTCCGTCTGATGCTCAATCTTGACATGGTGGGCCGCTTGAATGAAAAGAACGATTTCACAGTTCTCTCGTGTAAGTCAGCCGAAGAGCTTGCCGACCTCGTCACACGCGCCGCAGTCGGAACCGGCCTCAACATCACCTGTAAAGGCGATGGATACGGACCGTCGGATCACATGAATTTCTACCTCGCGGAAAAGCCCGTGCTGTTTTTCTTCACCGGCGCGCATGCGGACTATCATAAGTCCACGGATGACGCCGAGTTGGTAAATTATGACGGTGAAGCGAAGGTCGTGCAACTGGCGGTCAATGTCTTGCGCGAATTAGACGCGGCCGCGAGTCCGTTGACGTACGTGAAGGCGACCGAACCCGCGGAGCAAGGCGGCGGCAGCTTCCGCGTCTATTTCGGCTCGATTCCCGATTACGCGCAGCCGGATTCGCTCATCGGTGTGCTGCTCTCCGGCACGAAAGAGGGCGGTCCCGCCGCGCTCGCGGGTATCAAAGGCGGCGACCTGCTCGTGCGCATGGGCAAGGTGACCTTGAACAATATCTACGATTTCGTCTTTGCGCTGCGCACCTACGCGCCGGGTGACACGGTGGATGTGGAATACGTGCGCGAGGGCAAGCATGAACTGGCCAATGTCGTGCTGAAGACGCCGCCGATGAAGCATTAGTATGCTCACCAACGCGATACTGTTCTGGTTCGCCTTGCTGGTGACGGCGGTCGTCAATGCCGTGCTGCGCGAAAAAGTTCTGAAGCCGTGGCTCGAACCAGCTATCGGGAAGTGGGCGCACCAGCTAAGTGTCTTCACCGCGTTCGGTTTGATGTTGGCGCTGACGGTGCTCTTTCTCAGCTTGCAGCGCGCGCCGTACACTGACGCGGATTTGTGGCGCATCGGATTCTTGTGGTGCGGTATGACCGTGCTGTTTGAGTTTGCGTTTGGCCGCTCGCGCGGCTTGAGCTGGGACAACCTGTTCGGAATGTATCGCTTCTGGACGGGCGAACTGTGGAGTCTGCTGGTGCTCAGCATGCTAATCATGCCCTTGCTGGCGGATAGAATTCTGAAATAGAAAACTGAACATAGGATACTGAAATGAGCAAGGTAACCATGCTGGGGATATGCGTCTTGATGATCGCGTCGCTGGCCGTCGCGCAAACCGCCGATTCACTCTGGTACGAAGGCGAAACGCACATGCGGAACGTCAAACAATTGACATTCGGCGGCGAGAATGCCGAAGCCTACTTCTCCGCCGACGGAAAGTGGTTGGTCTATCAGGCGACGCGGGACAGCTTTGACTGCGATCAGATCTTCACATATAATCTCGAATCGGGCGAATCAAAACTGGTCAGCACAGGCACGGGTGCGACAACGTGTTCGTTCTTCGTGCCGGGCCAGGATGAACTCGTGTTCTGCTCGACGCATGAACACGGCGCGGAATGTCCGCTGAAGCCGGACCGCAGTCTGGGTTACGTGTGGGGTCTGTTTGAGTTTGACGTGTATAAATGCAAAACGGACGGCTCGGGGCTCGTGCGGCTGACCAATGAAAAGGGCTACGATGCCGAGGCTGCGGTCTCGCCCGACGGCAAGGAGATTGTGTTTACGTCGGGCCGCGACGGAGATCTCGAACTCTATAAAATGAATATTGACGGCTCCAACGTCACGCGCCTGACGCATACTGTCGGCTATGACGGCGGACCGTTCTTCTCGCCCGACGGCAAGCATATTATCTATCGCGCCTTTCATCCCAAGACCGCCGACGAATTCGCGCGCTGGCAAACGCTGTGGGCCAATCAGGCTGTGTCGCCCGTCCGCTTGGAAATCTGGATCATGGACACCGACGGCAACAACCAACGGCAGGTTACAAATCTCAACTCCGCGAGCTTCTGTCCGTACGTTCATCCCTCCGGTGAGTGGGTGATGTTTACCACAACCTATGCCGATAGTATGGGCAACCGTCGCATGCCTAACTTCGACCTGTTCCGCATCAAGCCTGACGGGTCAAACCTCGAACGCCTCACCTACGGCCCAACCTTTGACGGCTTCCCCATGTGGTCCTACGACGGCAAGAAAATCGTCTGGGCCAGTAACCGCGGCAAGCACGAAAAAACCAGCGAAACCAACATCTTCATCGCCGACTGGGTCGAGTAGCTCGACAAGTCACCAACAATGCCTGCGCCGATGCCTTTGCGAGGTGGTGTGAGGCGAGATTTGCGCATTCAATTGTTGAGCGAAAAACGTTGCAACTCTGCAACGATTTGAATAAATTCTAAACATTCCGAGCAGACAGATATTATTCCGGAAAGGCAGGAAACAATGAGGCATCGTAAGATTCTATGGTTGGCGCTGCTGGGGCTGGCGTTTGCAGCCGCGCTGCTGGTAAGCTGCAGCTCCGACGACGGCGGCGACGATGGCGGCGGTCAGGCCGAATGGACCATCATGCTCTACGGCGCTGGCAACAACGACCTTGACCAGGCCAACAACGGTACGTCCTACATCGTGCAGGATGTGCAGGACATGGAGAAGGTCGGCAGTCAGGATGGCATCCACATGATCGCCATGGTATCGCGCTTCGGTGGCGGCGGAAATGCCCGCTACTACAAGATTGGCTTTCACCCGAACGAGAATCCGAATGCGATAAGCTCCGAAGAGCTTCTGAATCTCGGCACGAAAGATATGTCCGACCCCGCGACATTGAAAGCCTTCATCAACTACTGCAAGCAGAATTTCCCCGCAAATAGGTATCAGTTGATTATTGACGACCACGGCGCGGGTTGGCCGGGCAGCTGCTCGGATGATCTCGCCGGTGCGGGCGGCCTATTGACGATGCCCGAGTGCCGTGATGCGATTGCCACATCCGACCTCGGACGCGTGGACATTCTCACCTGGCATGCCTGTCTGATGAGCATGGCTGAAGTAGCTTACGAGTTGCGCAGCGTCTGCGAATACATGACCAGCTGCCAGTTCACGATGCCGATGGAAAATATTCTCGGCGCGGATTTGTGGCTGGGCTGGCTCAAAGACAACAAGACCTCGTCCAACGAGAACTATGCGCGCAAAGTTGTGGAAAGCGTCATCCAACGCGCGCAGTTCAAGCAGAAGACGACGCACTATGCGATGATCAAGATGTCCGAAATGCAAAACCTCGGCGCGGCGCTGGGTACGTTCGGCAATATCCTCGTGCAGGAAGGCGGCCAGCATTGGGGCGAAGTCTTGAATGCGTGGAACAGCACGCATGCGACGAATCTTGATAATCCGACCTATGTGGACATTCGCGAATTCACCAATCAGATTCAGGCACAGCCCACGCTCTCGACGATTAACCTGATCGTCTCGAACTGCAACAACGTGCGCAACGCCATCAACGCCGCTGTGCCCTTCACCGACACGTACTTCCACTCACCGACGCAGCCTGTACCGCGCGGTGGTTTGAATGTCTATATTCCGTGGCAGGTGAATCAATACGTGCCCGACTCGGTGAGCTATTCGAGCTTGCAATGGCGCGCCACGAATTGGCATTCGTTTGTTTCGACCTTCGTGCGTTCGCTCGGCGGTGGTGATCCTACCGGCCGTTGCTGCTACAACAACAACACACAGTGCGCTGACAACGCGACGCAAGCCGACTGCAACGGCGTCGGCGGAGTGTGGACCGAGGGCGCGACGTGCGCTCAGGGTTGCGGCGGCGGCGGACAGCAGTGCGCCACAACCTGCGATCAGGCCTCTGCCATTCAACTCAACCAGATCTATTCCTGTGACCTGCAGGGCGGTCGCGGTGCGGCGAATTGGTTCCGCGTGGGCATCACAACGGGAACCTTCCGCTTCGAAGTGGCTACGGCGCAAGGCAACGACTATGATGTGTACACCTTCTCACCCTGCGGCAGCGGACTCGGATGTCAAAGCGAAGCGACCGGTTCGACGGAAGACTTCACTTGCGACTTCACCGGCTCGGGGGATCTCTATATCGCCGTGGCCATCTGGGACGGCGGCGGCCCGTTTGATTTCCGTGTTACCCAAGTCGGAATCACCGACCAACCGGGCTCGATCGCGCTGAAGTAGCGCGGTTTCTTCCTTTCAATCGGGGGCGGTTCAGCGATGAGCCGCCCCTGTCTTTCATGCACAATGCGCATACGAATTCTACTGCTGTTTCTGAGTCTCTGCATTTCGGCATCCGCCGAGCCGATTACGCCGCGTGAGCTGCGCGTCTATTTGCCGCCGAACTACGACAGCACGGGGCATTATCCGGTGCTCTATATGCACGACGGGCAAAACCTCTTCGACACACTCGCGACGCACGTCTTTGAATGGCGCATAGATGAATCGCTCGACAGCATGATTCGCGCTGGATTTATCGAGCCGCTCATCGTGGTCGGCATTCCGCACGGCGCGGAGTTTCGTCGCGCTGAGTACGTGCCCGTAGATGTGCTTGACAAGCTTGACGATTCTGTACGTGCCGAGTTCATGCAGCTGATTGTGCACGCGCCGCGTTCGCGCGAGTATCTCGACTATCTCATCGGAACAGTTATTCCGTCCGTGGACAGCCGCTACGCGACAGACATCACCCGCCGCTATATCGGCGGCTCAAGCACTGGCGCAATCGGCGCTCTGGCGGTCGCGCTTACGACGCCTGCACGCTTTGCTGGCGTCTTGTGCTTCTCGACGCATTGGACCGGACTCTTTCGCCAAAACGACCCAATCCCGCAAGCCTACCTGAACTATGTTGCGGAAAACTTGCCCGCGCCCGGTGTGCTGCGCTTCTACTTTGATCACGGTGATGAAGGAATGGACAGTCTCTATGCACCTCATCAATCGCGCGTGGATTCACTCTTTCACGCTCACGGTTATGAGTCAACGTCGGTCCGGTCGCAGAGCTTTCCGCTTCACACTCACAGCGAGCAAGATTGGGCACGACGCTTCCCTGCGGCCCTGCAGTGGATGCTGAAACCATAACTCCCCTGCGGCGGCATCCGCCGCGGATGCCCCGTTCCCAAGCTCCCCCGGGCGGCCCCAAAGGCCGCCCGGTTTCGTTTTTGTCCGATTGTAGCGCGCGGCTTGACGCGCAAAATCCCCCAAAGCGGTGCGAGCGTCTTCAGGGGCTCTTGCCCACCAACCTGGGCGCGACCTTCTCGCGGCACCATCCCCCGCGGGTGCCCTACCGTCTCCCCCTCCTACCCAAAATCAACCCCATGTTCCGCCGAGCCGGGTTAAGGTCCTCCGCAACTCGGCCGGAATCTCATAGAATCAACCGCTTACCCCCATGTCCCGCAAAAATACCCCAATCCGAGTTGATCATCTGATCAAATTTCGCTACGATCAATATGATCAAAATCAAGAAGTTAGAGAGCAGTGGCCAAGGCAGTACACACGGAGCTTTCCGACCAGATTATTGGCAGGAAAGAACGCAAGGAAGGCAAACCCCGGAAGCTGTCCACCAACGGACACGCTCCCGCTTTGCTGTTCCCGTCCCGTGCCGTGGAGCTGCCGATGACCATTTCGCCCTACTTCAATGAGCACGGCTTCTGCCTCTTGCAGGGCGACTGCCGCGACCTATTGGCGCAATTTCCCGAAAACCATTTCGATATGGTCTTCGCCGATCCGCCCTATATGCTCTCGAATGACGGCTTCACGGTCCACGCGGGCAAACGCGCCAGCGTCAACAAGGGCAAGTGGGACAAGAGTCAGGGTCTCGCCGCCGATTTTCAGTTTCATCTCGAATGGATTGAGGCCTGCAAGCGTGTCTTAAAACCCGAAGGCACAATCTGGATTAGCGGCACCTACCACTCGATTTATGCGTGCGGCTATGCGCTGCAACTCAAGGGCTACAAACTCTTGAACGATATCACGTGGTTTAAGCCGAATGCCTCGCCCAATCTTTCCTGCCGCTTCTTCACGGCCAGCCACGAAACGCTCCTGTGGGCGCGCAAGTCCGACAAGGCCAAGCACGTTTTCAACTACAAAGAGATGCGCGAAGGCAAATGGGGCAAGGACTTCATGAAGAAACCCGGCAAGCAGATGCGCTCCGTCTGGGCCATCGGCACACCGCCGCGCGAAGAAAAAACCTTCGGCAAACATCCCACGCAAAAACCGCTCGAACTCCTGCGCCGCATCGTCCTCGCCTCAACCCACCAAGGCGCACTCATCCTCGACCCGTTTACGGGTAGCAGTACCACCGGCTTGGCGGCGGTGGGGAGTGGGAGACAGTTTGTGGGGATGGATATGGAAAAGAAGTATCTGGATTTGTCGGTGAAGAGGCTGAAAAAGCAGATGCAGTGAAATTTCTATTGAATTTGGGGCGAGTATAGGAGATGACCGAGTTAGAGCCATCATGCAAAAAGCTACGCAGGCCAAAGCAAAGGGCCCGAAGAAAGAGGCCACTAAACCGAAGACTACTATTGCCTACATTGGGGAGACAAGCAAAAGTGCGATGCCGCAAAAGAGGTCGCAAGATACTGCTTGGGGGATGATCATTGAGAAATATGAGATTGACCGAAGCATGATTTCTCCCAACAACCTTTCTTGATTACGGGTAAAGATATCAAACAGGCTGTCAAGCAACTTGAGAAGACCGCAGAGAGAGAAGTAAGAATCCTGTGCAAACACGACTCTCGTGAAGACCGACCCAAGTTCTTTCAGGAGAACGGCCTGTTTATCCTGCCGACGGAGAATGGGCACTTTGCTTTAATCAAGCGTGAAGGATTTGACTTACCAGAAATCCATTGCCGAAGGAGAAACATACCGCTCGAAGATTGAACTGCATTCCTAAGTCCATCTTTTGGCGATTCTGAAATCCAATATGTTGATCTTGGTTACACGACCAATCTTGATCCGAACTTTTATGAAAGATGACTCTCTCGTATTGACAATAAGAGGCAGAAAGTTCACACCTGCATTTTCATTAAATGTCGGAAAATACAAGATTGACACAAAGGGTGTTCAAACCGAAGTTGATGCGGGCTATGAAGGAAAATCAAAGATAGTCTTGATAGAAGCAAAAGATTCGAGGCTCGCGAACGTCATAATCAGACAAATGTATTACCCGTATAGGCAATGGAAGATCGAGACTGGTAAAGAAGTTGTGCCCGTGTTCTTTGAGAAATCTGGGGATACTGGTAGAATTCGAATCTGGCAACTTGAGTTTACGGACGACAATGATTACAACAGCATACGTGTAGTAAGATCTGGCACGTATTTCATAGATCAGGCACACTTGAATACCAAGTCATCGGCGACAAGCGGAAGTAGCAACACGTTTTAGATAAGGGTTTCGCCTCGGCATCCGCCACGGATGCCCCGTCTTCCGTTTTCACCCGTCTCTTCGCTTGTCAGTCCGTAGGAATCTTGTGTTGTGCGCGAACGCCTGTATTGGTAACCTACTTTGAATAGATCCCTAACGGGATGACAAACCCTCCGCCTTCATACTTCCGATTTCATAACTCATACTTTTCTCCCGGGCGGCCCCAAAGGCCGCCCGTTTCTTTTCCTCCTTGACACATTGAACAAATGTTCATATATTATACCCTGCCCGTAACCCGCCCCGACCCCACCCAATCCTCTCGCACCCCGTTCACACCCCCAAAACCAACCCCCTGTTTCCCATCACCCTCCGTTCCGACCATTGTTAGCGCCGCCCTGTTCTTTCCCAACTTACAGCCTCCCCTCAAAACTCACCCTCCCTAAGCGCAACGCGCCAGCGGCAACGGGTCCAGCATCTACGCTGGCGGGTGGCATGAGGGTTGCGTTGTTGAAGTCCGGCAGAAGGTGCTGTGGCATCTGTTATACCGAGTCACATGAAAGCTAAAATTTTAATTCTACTTCTCTTGGTCGGCTCCTTGGAGGCCCTAAGTTGGCCCTCCGGGGCGCGTCCCGACCTATCCGCAGGGGGCAAACCTGTCCCTGCCGGGCACTTCCGGTTGAGCGGATTTGGGGCACAATTGACCAATGACACGTGGGACGACCAACGCCTCGGCATCCGGTTCGAACTGGGTGTGGCGCGCGGTCTGGCCCTCGATCTGGCATCAGGCTCAAGAGATGTATCAGGACACGGCGCGTTCCAAAACGGTGCCGAAGACATGCGCGTCGGGCTGGCACTGTGGCCGCTCTCTTATAAGGATAAGCTCAGCCTCGGCGTCAGCGGTCACCTGCTTCTGCCGACAGGCTTCCGGGATGGCCAGAGCTACTACGACTCCACCACCAATGCCGTCGTCAGCCTGCCCGCCTTCTCCTTAGAGCAAACCGCCGGACAGTTCGCACTCGGCGGAGCCTGGACCCCGGGCCGCGCCGCGGAACTCAGCGGCTATCTGGGCTACTTTGGGACCTCGGACAATAGTGAACAGGCCTTGCGCTGGGGATGAACTTCGCGCTGATGCCGTTCGGCAAGCGCATCGGCGCCTCGATGGGCTATGCGCAATCCATCACCCGCGTGGGCAAGCTGCCCGACACCAGGAAGCGCTGCGCGCCGGATTGGACATCAATTGCCGTGGGGCTTCGCGCTGCATCCGGGAATCTATGCCGAACTCGAAAGCGACCCGCTGATGGGCGGAGCCGTCGGACTCAGCTTCACCAGCCGCATGCCGCGCTCGGTGTTCCCGCCGCGACCTATGCCGAAGTCGGCGCCGCTGCGAACCGGCGCGATCATGCTGCCGCCGCCGCTGGCCGAATCACCAATGGCTGGTAATCAAGAACTCTGGAACGAACTGCGCGAAGGACTCGCGCCCGCTTTTGAATATGTGGTGCCGCTCGAATCGCTGGACCGGCCCGGTCTTCCGTTTGACGAGATGAACCGCGCGAGCTTCTGGAATTCGATGGCGGCTCTGCACGCGGCCTATCCCAACGTCCGCTGGCTGTTGATCACGCACGTCGAAGACGAAACAGTCACTCGTGACCGTGGCCTGGGCATTCCGATGCTCGTCGCACAGCCGAAACTCGAAGCGGCCTGCAAACTGCGCGTGCAACTGGTGGACCTGTTCGAGCAGACCGCCTATCCCGAGCGCACCGTGCTCGCCACCGCCATGATGAATGACGGCGTCAAAAGCCCGCTGCTCTCGACGATTGAAGACGAAAAAATCAGCGTGGCCCAAACCCGCGAAATCACCCTGCTGGCCTATCGCAATGCAGGCCGCGAAGTGGCGCTGGCCTTGCCGCCGCGCGAGGACGGCGAATGAGAGTCCTCCTGCTTTACGCGCTGCTCCTGACTGTCGTGTCCTGCACGTCGCCGACCGCCTCGCAAGATGAACAGCCGAATACGCAAGATACGCGCGTGCTGTCGGTCGAAGCGCTGCCCGACGCGATTCCGGCCGACGGCGTCTCAACGATGACGATCTTCGTCGAGTATCGCGTCAACGGAGAACCCGTGGCGGACTCGACGCGGATTATCCTGCTGAATCCGATGGGTACGCTCGCCGCCGGGACAATCTACACCGCCGACGGCGTGGCGCTCGATACGCTGACCGCCGATACGGTCGCAGGTTTGGGATGGCTGATGGCCTACGCCGACGGCGTCCGCGATTCAATTGAGATCATGTTCACGAGCGTGGACGCCGGACCCGGTGCGTTGGCGCGACCTTCGTCAGGAACTCGTGAAACCAGCAACTAATCAGCTACTCGCAATGGCCAAGACCATAACGGCACTCACGCTCATCGCCCTGCTCTGTTCAGCCTGCGGCAGCGGCGGATCTTCGGGACCGACCACACCCATCGGACCGGACGCGTTCGCCGTTGACTACCGCCGCGTTGTAGACGTGGATGGCCGGATGCGCGTAGAGTGGTCGGCCAACCGACCGACGACCGGTGAACTGCGCTACGGCGTGTCGGTGTTCACGCAACTGCTCAACATCAACGTGCTGGCCGATACGCACAGCGTCGGGCTGAACAACTATGCGTTCAACACGAACTACATCTATCGGCTGACCGTGATTGACGCAGAGGGCGAGCGCCCGACTGCTCGGGTGAATTCATCACGCCGGACAAGGCAACGCCTGAACCGGTTGTCACGCAACTGACGATCACGGAGATTACCGAATCATCCGCGCTGGTGACTTGGGAAACGGACGAACCCGCGCGCACAATTCTATACTACGGCGTCGGCGCGGCGACGGACCCATTCGCGCTGGCCGACCTGTATATGGATCATACCGTACTGCTCGAAGACCTCGCGCCGTCAACAATCTACGCGATTCGCCCGGAATCCGCGGACGCCGACGGCCTGCGCGGTTACGGCGTGGACTCAAGTTTTGCCACTGCCGCGCAATTGACGCTGTGGATTCCCGCGACACAAATCGCGCTGGGTGACACTGCCTTGATTCCAGTCCATATCGAAGCCGCCAACGACTTGGCCGCGCTGGAATACGCGCTGACTTTCAGCAGCGGCAACGTGGAAATCGTCGGCATCACCGAAGGCGCGTTCTTCGACGATCATCAGGGGCTTCAACTTCTTTCGCAATATCGCCCACGCCGACAATCGCCTGACCAACGCGATGACATGGGCAATCGAATACAACG
>JADJEH010000004.1 GCA_016702305.1 bacterium | reverse complement strand
CCTCAATATTCAGTTGTAGTTCGTTGCTCGCGAGCTTTCGGTGCGGTTCCATACCGCCGTTTGAGTTTGTAAAAATAATGCCGCGCAATGAACACGCTCAACACCGCCGCGGCGGCCCATTGCCACCATGACGGACCATGCCCGTGCAGATGTTCCGGCGTAGTAATCGTCAGGCCCGTTTGTGCCAGGAGGTGGTCCAACTTAGTCCGAACACCAGCGCGAATCCGGCAATCGAAACCAGATACACGCCCAGCACGCGCGTGCCCAAGGCTCGCGATCACGAGCATCGTCGCCGCATTCGTCGCCGGGCCGGTCATCAAGAACACGAACGCCGCTTCCGCCGAGATCCCCTGGTCATCAGCACCGCGGCAATCGGCACGCTGGCCGTCGAGCAAACATACAGCGGCAGCCCGATCAGCATCATCACGAGCATCGCGCCGATTCCGCCGCCCAGATTCCCCGCGAAGAAGTCATCCGGTATCGCCGTTGAGATCACGCCCGCCAGCAAGATACCGACGATCAGCCAGAACGCGATGTCCCTAACAGTTCTTTGAAGGCAAAGTCAGTAGCCGCCAGCCAGCTTTTCGCCGAATGAGCGCCGCTCGTCGGCTTCGGCCAGCGCGTCTTCACTGTGCAAGTGATGCTTGTTCCACCTCTTCTTCGCGCGCGCCCGGTTTGACCAAAAGCACCGCCAGCCCACCAGCACCCGCTGACGAACGCCGCCACGGGTCGAAAGATCGCCATCACCAGCCGAAGAAGCCGTACGTCACGATCATCGAATCCACCCTCCCGCGGTGTGGAAATCAGGCGACACCGTTGCCGCACGCGAGGCGCCTCGTTTGCGCAGGCCCACACCCGTGGGAATCACGCCGCACGAGCACAGTGGCATCGGCACACCAATTAGCGATGCTTTAAACGACGCCAGCAGCGTTTCGCCGCCCAGATGCCGCCCGATCGCCTTGCGCGGCACAAACCCGTGCAGCACTCCAGCCAGGGCAAACCCGAGGAGCAAGTACGGCGCCATCTCCATGTACAGCGCCCAAGTCCAATGAAATATCGTTCGATCATGCTTTCTGCTTAATCCCCTCTCGCTTCACGCGGGGGCAGGACGATCACCCCATCTCACCGTCGTCATGATGAAGCCCGCTGCGGGCTGAAGAATCCCTCGGCCTCTGCTCGCTCCACACGACCCGGCGCAACGCCGTCACTGGTCCCCGTGGCCCCACCCCAATCTACCCAATCCTCTACCTAACTTCAACTCCAGACGGCAATTTACACAATCGCCGGGTTGCACTTCTGTCACAAATTCGGTATATTCTACGGATTATTCCTGAACTCTGCACTTTCCTTGACCACTTTTTCTCTCCCCGTCTTAAAACCAGCATCGAGCGCGCCGGTTCCCCCTGTGCGTCGGCCTCGACCCCGATCCCGCCAAGATTCCCAAGCACTTTGGCTACGGAGCTGAAGGTGCGCAGAAATTCTTTAGAAGAGATCATCATCGCGCTGTGGACGAAAGTCGCGGCCTTCAAGCCCAATACCGCCTTCTTCGAGGCCTACGGTTCGGGCGGCTGGTTGATGCTTGAGCGCCTGCGCATCGCCTGCCCCCGACGTACTTTCTTGGCTGGTGGACGCAAAGCGCGGCGACATCGAGCACACCATTGAGTTCTACGCCCGCGCCCTATTCGACCGCGTGGGTGCCGATGCCGTGACCGTACAGCCCTATCTGGGTATGGCGGCCCTGGAACCCTTCTGGCGGCACACGGACAAGGGCGTCTTCGTGCTGACTGCAACATCGAACCCGAGCGCCGCTCTGATACAAGAGCTAAAGTGTCGGTGAACGCGCCTCTACGAGGAAGTTGCGCGGCAAGTTCAGGCCTCCAACCTGAACGGCAACCTGGGTCTGGTCGTCGGTACGACCAAACCCGTGGCCTTGGCCAGCGTGCTGAAAATTGCCCCCGAGCTGCCGCCCTCTTGCCCGGCAGCGGCGCCTAGGCGGCAGCGTCGCCGTGCTGGATCAGGTCAAAGCCGCCGGCGGCACCGCGCTACTGAATGTCTCGCGCAGCGTCCTTTATGCCTCCAACGGCCCCGATTGCATCAAGGCTGCCGTCAACGAGGTGGAGAAACTCTCCCCATAGGAGTAAGTCATGTTCTGCACAAAATGCGGTTCGACCCTGAACGACGAAGTGAAGTTCTGTTCGCGTTGCGGTCATCCCGCGCCGGTTTTGCCGCTCGTTCCCGCTGCGGCCGAAGCTGTGCCGCCGCCCCCGCTGCCCTTGCGGTCCCGCGGCCCGCTACGCCGGTTTTTGGATTCGCTTAGTGGCCCACATCATTGACCAACTCGTGATCTCCGTCGAGCTTCGTCTTCGTGATGATCGGCATCGTTTTCAGCATCGGCAGCATCTCGGCCATCACTGGCTCGACGACCCAGACCCGGCGGCGATTATCGCTGTCATCGGCGGCTGGGTGGTGTTTGCGGCGATCATCTCCATCGGCCAGTGGCTCTATTTTGCGTTCATGGAAAGCTCGCCCTCGCGCGGCTCGCTCGGTAAAATCGCCGTTGGCCTGCAAGTCGTGGATTCTCGCGGCCAAACCATCAGCTTCGCCCGCGCATCGGGCCGCTACTTCGCTAAATTTCTCTCGAGCATGATTCTCATGATCGGTTACATTATGGCCGGCTTCACCGCCAAGAAGCAGGCGCTTCACGACATTCTGGCGGACACCTACGTGATCTATTCCCGGCAGCAGGAATACTAAGCCCGCCGCGCAACCCGGCACCGATGTCACCTTGGAGCTCCTCGCTTCACTGGGACTTCGGTTAGAATACCCCTCGGTGCGCCGGCCGGCATCCGCTTTTGCAATCTCTAATTTCAAATTTCATATCTCATACCCGATCCCTTTCGCCTGATATCTAAATTAACCCCCAACCCACGTCCCGCGTGGCCCTAATCATGAATCAAGAAATCGCCCTGGATCTCCTTCGCGAATGCGGCGCGTTTCTCGAAGGGCATTTTCTGTTGTCGAGTGGCCGACACAGTGATGTGTATGTGGAGAAGTTTCGCCTGCTCGAACGGCCTGAACTGACGGAACAGTTCGCGCACGCTCTGGCCAATCACTTCCGGATTGCCAGCCCCGATCTGGTCGTCGGTCCCTTGACCGGCGGCGTGCTGGTGGCGCACGAAGTCGGTAAAGATATGGGAGTACAAATCGCCTTCCCTGAACGTGTGGACGGCCGCATGGAATGGCGGCGCGGTTTTGAAATTCAGCCCGGCCAACGCGTGCTGATTTGCGAAGATGTCATCACCACCGGCCTGTCGGTCGGCGAGGTCAAGGAAGCCATTGAACGCGATGGCGGCAACGTGATCGGTATCGGCGCCTTGATTCAGCGCGGTGACACGCACCTTTCGCCGACTCCTTATGCCGTGGTGAAACTGGCGCTCCAGTCATTTGCGCCCGCCGATTGCCCGTTCTGCCTGCAAGGCGTCCCGCTCTCGAAGCGCGGCAGCCGCGTCGCTGTCTGAGGAATCCCCATGCATTGCACCGTCTGTGGCGAAAAACTCGCGTCTGACGCGCGCTTCGTCCGAAGTGCGGCACGGACAGCGGTACGAAGGAACGGCCCGTTGTGGTCGTGCAACAACCGCCCGAGAAACACTGGCATCCGGGCATCGCCGCGGTTTTGAGCTTCTTCATTCCCGGCCTCGGTCAGATCTATCGCGGCAAGATCCTGCGCGGTCTGCTCTGGATGGGCGCCACTGCCGTAGGGCTATTGGCTGCTCATCGTGCCCGGCCTGATTCTGCATCTCTGTGCATCATTAATGCCTACGTCGGCAACCCCTACAAACGCTGAAGTCCGGGCCATCCTTCCACGGTCCGACTTCTGACTTCTGACTTTTTAGCTTCTGTCTTCATTCCTCTAAATTTTCCGCCCATGTTCTGTCCACATTGCGGCAAGCAAACACACGAAACGGCGCAGTACTGCGAAAACTGCGGGCCGGGAAATCGTGTTGCCCAAGACTGAGCAGACCGCGCATGCGCCGGACTCGCTCAACGTCTTTCCGGTGCAATATGCCGGCTTCTGGCGGCTCGTGCTGGCCGCGATTATTGATACCATCATTATCCAGATTGCCGCGGCACCGTTCACTTGGCATGCGGAGTTTGATCTATTCTCGATGACATTTGGTCTCGAGTTGGTTATTCAGTGGCTCTATTGCGCGCTGTTTGAAAGTTCCTTCCGGCAGGCCACCATCGGCAAGATCGTGATGAACATCGTCGTCACCGATCTGAACTATCGCCGTATTTCTTTCGCGAGGGCGACGGGCCGCCACTTCGCCAAGTACATCAGCGCGATTATTCTCGGCATCGGCTATATCATGGTCGCGTTCACCGAGAAGAAGCAAGGCCTGCACGACATTCTCGCCGACACCTTAGTCGTCCAGAAATGAATCACCGCTGATTCATACTTCATACCTCATACCTCATACTTTTCCCGTGTTCGTCGCCACACTCGCTTCCGGTTCACTGGCCAATTCACTGTTCATCCGCTCGGGTGACACGCGCCTGCTCGTGGATGCGGGCCTCGGCGTGCGTGCGCTGCTTTTCGCGTTGCAGGAACTCGGCGAGCAGCCTGCAGGATCTCAGCGCGATTTTCATTACGCACGAACACTCCGATCACACGAAAGGTTTGAACAGCCTGTTGAAGAAGACGCAGGCCCCGGTCTATGCCACGACCGGCACGCTCACGGCCCTGTCACCGGGTTTCATGCGTCGTCAGAAGGCCTTTCCGATCAACGGCACACTCGTGGATGTCGGCCCGTTCACGGTGCGCGCACTGCACGTCTCGCACGATGCCGCCGAACCTGCGGCCTATCAAATTCACTGCGGCCACGAAGTGCTGACCGTCGCCACCGATCTGGGCGAGGTCTCCCCTGACTTACACGACGCATTTGCCGAATCGACGATTGCCGTTATCGAGAGCAACCACGACGAGGAGCTGCTGCGCACCGGTCCCTACCCCGAACTGCTCAAGCAGCGTATCGCCCTCCCACACGGGCCATCTCTCAAATCGCCAGACCGCCGACGTGCTCCGCTCGTGCAAGAAGCTCAAGCACACGGTGCTCGCGCATCTGTCCGAAGAGAACAATCATCCCGATCCGCGCGCGCCAGCGCCCGTACCGCGCTTGACAACCCCGAGATCGCCGTTCACCTGACCGCGCAAAAAACGCTCGGCCCCATTCTCACTTTGTGATCAGGCGATGACCACAACGGCCGCGTCAAATCTGTGGACCGACTCGTTGGACGCGCTTCCGCGGCACCCGCGCATCACAGGCTCGTGTTTGAAAATAGCCGGTGCGCGTGCTCGCGGCGGCACCCGCTTTCGGTACCCCGTTCGTTATCTAGACTAATTATGCGCCATGAATCTTCTGTATGTGATTGCCGTTGTTCTTGCGTGTTCCGCGTTCAATTTCGTCCGCGCCCAAAACTACACGTCCTACTTCACAGGTAGCCCGCTGGACATCCCGGTCCAGGCCGAAGGCGGTGTGTGCATGATGGGCGGAGCGACGGAACATGACGAAGCGATGAGGTGGTTTCTCCGGCGGGCCAATGGCGGGGACGTGCTCGTTTTGCGGACGGATGGAGCGGACGGCTACAACGACTACCTGTATTCTGAATTGGGTGTGCCGGTGAATTCGGTTGAAACCATCGTCTGTCATAATGCTCTGTCGGCGGGCGAAAGCTACATCCACACCAAGATCCGCATGGCCGAGGCAATTTGGTTCGCCGGCGGCGACCAGTGGGATTATGTGTCATACTGGCGCCACACTCCCATAGACAGCCTAATTAATCTCGGTATCACCAATCGCAATGTCGTCGTCGGCGGCACCAGCGCCGGCATGGCCATACTCGGCGGGTTCTACTACACCGGGCAGAACGGCAGCGTAACGTCCCCGGTCGCCTTGAATAATCCCTACGATCCCTTGGTGACCGTGGATTCCACGAAGTTCATTGACGTCCGCTATATGGACGATGTGGTGACCGACACTCACTATGATGCCCGGGCGCGCGAAGGCCGTCACGTCGTGTTCATGGCCAGAATCCTGACCGACAACGCGCGGGTGCCGCGCGGCATCGCCTGCAACGAATACACGGCGGTCTGTATTGACACGAACGGGATCGCCACCGTGTACGGAGACTACCCCAACTACGAGGAAGCCGCTTTCTTCCTGCAGACCAATTGCGAACTGGAGGACTTCAGGCCCGAGCTCTGCGCACCGACGATGCCGTTGGATTGGAATCTCGCCGGACAGGCCGTGCGCGTCTGCAAAGTCTACGGCACCAACACGGGCATGTACACCTTTAGCGTCGCCGATTGGGAGACCAGCGTCGGCGGCGAATGGGAGAACTGGTATGTTTCGAATGGTACTCTGCATCAAGACGACGGCGTGCCTGTCAATTGCGACTCGGTGTTTTCTGCCGCCGAAGTCGTCCCGGCTCCCCGTGACGTCCGCCTGCTGCAGGCCTATCCGAATCCGTTCAATGCCTCGACAACGATACACTTCGAACTGGCGCGCGCAGCGCAGGTCACGATCAACGTGTGACATTCTGGGCCGCTCCATCGCGCAGCTGCTCAGCGGCCCCATGAGCGCAGGCCAGCACCAGCTCGCGTGGAACTGCGCCGACTGCGCGAGCGGCATCTACATGGTCGAATTGCAGAGCGGATCGAATACGCTCGTAAGCAAGATTATGCTGTTGCGCTAACCACCGGCAAACGTCGTACAATACGGCGCCGCCCGTTTCATCATTCTGCATTCATCATTCATCATTCAAATAGAGGACCCGCATGAAGACAGTTTTCGCGTTACTGCTGGCGGCCGGTGTTGCTTTCGCCGGTTGCAGCAAGGCGGACAAGCCCGCTGATCAGGCTGCCAAGAAGGAAGAGCCGAAGAAGACCGAAGTCAAGAACACTCAGGAGCAAACGAAACCCGTGTCCGATACACCCAAATTGGAGAAGTGGCCCGCCGATTATCCGGTGGATGGCGATAGCGTCGCCGTGATCGAAATTGAGCAGGAAGGCGGCCCAATCAAGGGTACCATCGTCTGCGAGTTTTATCCCGATAAGGCGCCCAATCACGTGCGCAATTTCAAATGGCTGGCCGACCACGACTACTACAATGGCGTGATTTTCCATCGCGTCATCAAAGGTTTCATGATTCAGGGCGGCGATCCCACCGGCACCGGCGGCGGCGGACCCGGTTGGAATGTGAATGCCGAGTTCAATGATCGCAAGCACGAGCCGGGCACGCTCTCGATGGCGCGCACGCCAGACCCGAACAGTGCGGGCTCGCAGTTCTTCATCTGCCACGTCGCCACGCCTCACCTGGACAATCAGTACACCGTTTTTGGCAAGACCATCAAGGGCATGGAAATCGTGGACGCGATCGCCAACACCGCCGTGCAAGGCTCAACGCCGCTGCAAAAGATCAAGATGAAATCCGTCAAGATCGTCGCCCGCAAGGACGCCGGGGTGTAAACATTTTTGCACAGCGCCGATGGCGTGTTGGCGGCCGTCGCCAACACGTGGTCAACGCATTGCCTTGAAGTTGAACAGCTTGTGCCATTGGCGCAAGCTGTTTTGTTTTCTTCGGAATTTTGTCATATTGAAACAGCGGCATGAATTTGTCTGTCGCGTTGCAGGAACAAAATAACAGGGAGACCGAACATGAGAATCTTCATTCGAGCGTTAATCATTTGCTGCTTGGCAATTACGACGGACAAGCTTTTCGCACAACCTGTGAATGAATTTGCACAGGACGCGAACACAATCCTCCTCCTCAATCTTAACGAAGGGAGCGGCGTGGTCGCCGCGGATGCCTCTCTGAATGGCCTTGACGGACTTCTGCGCGGCACGCCGCAATGGGTGCCAGGACGCTTTGGCAGCGGACTGAAGTTCAACGGGGCACCGACCACTTGCGCAATATCCTACGACGGCGCTTCGTCCTTCGTGCAGGTTCCGCATAGCAGCTCACTGAATGTCGGCACGGGAGATTACACGGTCGAAAGTTGGGTTTACTTGGATGTGCAAAACACAACATACGATAATCCGATCGTTCTAAAGGGCCGTTCCTCGGCAATCGCCTATTGGGCGTTGCAAGTTCGCACCGATCTCATTCCCGGATTCTGTGCCGCCTTCAACAACGACGAAGTTTGCGTGAACGGGCCGTCCCCGTTTGAGCTGAATCAATGGTACCATATCGCCGGCGTGCGCAACGGAACGCAGTACATTCTGTACATCAACGGAGTTGAAGTCAATCGCCGCACGAAATCCCTCGGCAGTCCTGATACAAACGAACCGATATACTTCGGTCACGTTCCTTATCATTCACCGCTCCGGTTCCTTGCCGGAGATCAAGATGAAATTCGCCTCTGGAATTACGCGAGAACCGCTGCCGAGATTTCTGCGGCTCGTAATCAGACTATCAGCGGCACCGAAACCGGACTCATCGGGCTGTGGAACTTCGACGAATGTACTGGCGAGTCTGTCCTGGATCATTCTTCCAATCAAAACCATGGCACGCTCGTTGGCACATACGAGTACGCCCCCGCAAGCTGGGCCGGATCGGCCGAAGGCGACGCCATTGATTTGGGCTCTCCCGCCCTTCTTGAGCCTGACATCTTCACGCTGGAGTGCTGGATCAATGCAGATTCGCTTCGTCCTAATCAGATGCTCATCATCACAAGCGCTAAAGACTACCACGGCTACGCGCTCAGCCTCGTCGGCGGTCGTCCCAGTTTTGAAGTCCAGAGCGGCGGGCAACGCTATCAAGCAATTGCGCCTGATCAGATCGTTCCCGGAACTTGGTATCACCTCGCCGGAACTTTTGATGGCATGACCGTGCGCACCTTCGTAGACGGTTGCTGTGCCGCAGCCGTTGCAGGTTCCTTGAGTGATGCGACCTACCCCTTGTTCGTTGGCACGGACGTCACGCCGCCCTACGTCTCCGATCCGTTCCGCGGCACAGTGGATGACGTCAGACTCTCCGATGTCCTGCGCTATACCTGTGACTCAACCGGCACGATTTCCTTCACCGTGTCACCCGGATATTCCGGAGTCATGGTGGATCTATTCGATGAAAGCAACGCTCTGGTGGCGGCGGCGTTGACAGCGGCTGGCGGCGGAGTATTTTCGGCATTGAACCCCGGCACGTATTACGTTGAGCTGATTGAGCCGCTGGGCATGCAGGCAAATCAGAATCATGTTCAAGTTGTCCTTGCGCCGCGCGCTGCCGAAACGGTGAATTTTGTTCTAAACAACTCCATCACCGTGAACGACGCGCGCTCAAAAGGCTACTGGAAGCATCAGGTCAAAGCGAATCTGACCGGCCACGGCCATGCTGATTACGATGAAGGCGAACTCGAATCTCTGTTGGCCAGCATCTATGACTGCTTCTACTTGAGTCCGGTCAACCACATTCAAATCATCGGCGTCACTCACTCCGGCGCTCCGGCGGCGGCGCTTTCACTTATGGATATGAGCGCCATGCTCAGTGTCAATCAGGGCGGCAGCACTCCCATTGAGCGTGCGTCGTCTCATACGCTCGCTTTGCTCTTGAATGTCGCTTCGGGCAAGCTCGCTCAGTATGCGGCCGCTTCAACGGACGGCGCAACGGTATCGCAGGCTGTGGTGCATATCGCCGGCATCATCAACTCTAATCCAAATCAGGCCAAGTTGATCGCCGAAACGTTGAACAACGCCGCGCTCGTCTGCGCAGGAGTCATTCCGCTGTCGACACCCGACGTTTTGTTCTCGGATGCATCGAGCTTTGGCGGTGCGATGCCTAATCCGTTTAATCCGACGACGACGCTGCAATTTACGCTTGCGGCGGCTATGGATGTTAGCCTGATCATTTATGATATTCTGGGGCGCGAGGTCGCCACCTTGGCGGACGGTCGCTATCTCCCCGGCACGCATTCCGTTAACTTTGACGGCTCCAATCTGGCCTCCGGCATCTATTTCGCGCAATTCAGGTCCGCAAACACGGTCAAGGTGCAGAAACTCATGTTGCTGAAGTAGCGCGCGACTCTCATCGTCAGCAGGGACTCAGCGGGGCTGAATCACCTAAGCTCTAACACGATCCCTGTATCAGGCCTCCAGCCTGACGGACAGAACACCAAACAGCCGCATGGTCCCCCCCATGCGGCTGTTGCATATTCCTGCCCCGTGTCACCACTTGCTTTATGGATAACCTCGGTCATATATTGTAGGTTCTCCATGTCGTTTGATGAACCGCGAATGATCAGGAATGTCCTGCATGAAAATCTTCTATTCTGTGCTATTGTGCTTTATCCTTGCTTCGACCGTGGCTCTGGCCAACGCGGCCAACTCCTCGGACCGCTCGCCGATCACACCTCTGGATGACCTTTCGTGGGGCGAGGCCTGTCGCGATTCCATCCCGCTCCACTTCTCTGAGCTTCCGTTTTGCACGACCGCCACTACCGCCGGCGCGCGCAATGACTACACCGTTCCCTGCATCGGTGGGCCGTTCAATACTGGTCCCGACGTGGTCTATTGCCTCGATTACTACGGCGACAGCTTTGTCCGCACCGTCACGGCCTCACTCTGCGGCACCGGATTTGACGGCGCACTGCATGTCTGGCGCAATCGCCACCCCGACGCGGCCGGCAGCACCTTGATCGGCTGCAGCAACAGCGCTTGCGAAGATGACGGCTGTGTCACCTTCACCATGCACCCCGATTCCTTTTACTATATCGTGGTAGACGGCGGCCAAAGTTGGATGAATAGCGGCATCTACCAGCTCAACATTCGCGAAGGAACGATCTGCTCTGAGAACGCTTGCGACTCGAACCCTTTCCCCGGCGAAAGCCGCGACACCGAACCGGTAAACGACGAGCGTTGCGGGCTGGATGCCCCGTTCATCGTTTGTAACGACACCTTGGTCGGTCACGTTTCCTCGATGAGCGGACCGGATACGGTTGACTACTACACCTTCTACATTGACCCCGGATTCTGCTATCAACCCACCATTGAAGTCTTCGGATTTCCTGACGGTGCTGGCACATTCAATCCGGTTATCTACACTCACCGCATTGACGAAGGATGCAGTTCGTGGGGCCTGCCCGAGGCGAGTGTTACCGGCGAAGACAATGTCTATCTTGACCTCGCTTGCCTGTTGCCGGGACTCTATCAATTCGGTGTGGCCAGTCAAGGTCCGGGCGGCCACTACATGCTGCTGTTCAAGTGTACCGAATGCGCCTGCGGCACGACATCGCTGCCGAATTTTGATCTTGAGCAAAACAACAATCTCTGCGGCCCGAACAACCCCGCACTCGCCTCAGGTGATTCACTCTGGGGCGCCATCACGAACCTCGCCGACGTGGACTGGTTCAATTTTGAGGTAACCGAACAGCAGGGCGAAACAGTTTCAGTGTCTCTCATCGCCGACGGTCATCCCGGCTTCTTCACATATGGTCAAGGGCTCAACCCCAAGCTGTTCCTGTTTGGCAACCAGTGTCAAAGCATGATTGCCAACGACGACGACAGCGGCTTGGGCGCGGATGCATTCCTCGGCCCAATCTTCCTGCCGCAAGGTTTCTACTCGATCAAGGTTGAAGGCAACGGCAGCGTCGGCCCGTACATTCTCGGCACGCGCTGCGAAAGCTGCCCGTGCGAGACGTGCCCCCACCCGAATCGCGACAACGAGGCGAACAACGGCTCGTGCGGTCTGGACAATCCTGTCGTCTCCTGTGGTCAAACATTCTGCGGCGAGATTCTGAATCCCAACGACCTCGACTACTACACCTTCATTCCGCCGCAGGACGCCTGCACTTGGTTCACAATCCGAGTGCTCGCCGATGACACTCCGGACCAATGCGCGCCTTCGGCGGCGGTCTCGATGCGGCGATTGACGTCTATAGCGCCAACTGCGGCGGTCTCCTTTACAGCGAAGACTTCGGCGGCGTGGGTACCGATCCAATCGCAACCTTTAGCCAAGAGTATCCCGAATCCGCCTACACGATCGTCGTACGCGGCACTGCGAACTCCAGCGGCCGCTACATACTGGAAGTGAATGGTCAACCGGCGGAGTGTTTGGAAGTCTGCATCGTCGAACCGCTGCCGGGCGATCTGTTCGAATACGAGTACTGCGGGATGTCGTCCGCGGGCAACGGCTGCGAAGGCGAGTTCTTCTCAGCCTATTCCATCCAGTGCGGCGAATCCTACTTCGGCTACTCCGATGCGAACGAGGCATTCATTGACCAAGATTGGTACCAATTCACAGTCCACGACTCCAATGACATGGTTGCCGTCTGCCTCGAATCCAGCTTCGACGCGGCACTTTCAGTTATCGCCGCCGGACCCGCCTCCGACTTCTGCTGGGAACGCGACCTCCTGAACTGCACCATCGCGCCGCAGTGCGCCACAACCTGTGACTCACTCTGTCTTGCTCCCGGTGATTACTTCTTCGAGGTCAAGCCGCTCGCTCCCTACTTCGTGACTTGCGGCAAATATCGCTTGAGCATGAAATGCGGAGATTGTCAGCCGTCACGTCCTGCTCCGATCGAACACTTGACGGTTCACTTCCCGGATGACGAGTACGTCGCCGACCCCGAGCGCACGAATGTCGTGCTGCGCTGGGAAGAAATCCAGGGCGCCGATCAATATCTGGTCTATCGCACGACCAATTCCGATCCCCGGGCGATCATCTCGCCTGAGAATTTGATCGCCGTCACCGATCTCAACCGCTACATTGATGAGAGTCGGATTCAAAACGACGGATCAACCGAACAGGTCTACTATGCGGTCGTTGTCCGCTTCCTGACCAGCGCCCCACCCTGCAACAGCGGCAACTAATCGCAAGATTTCACGCACCCAATTAAACAACAACAGCCGCATGGACACTCCATGCGGCTGTTTGCTTTGAATAGTTTTGGCAATCGCCCTACGCTTCCGGCAGCTTGTGCTCGCGCAGGTGCTGCAGGATGACCCGCGGCCAGCGCATCGAGCACTCCACCTCGCATGGCGCCAGATCATGCCGCACAAAGCAACGCCCCTCACACTCAGGGCTCATGAAATGTAACTCCTTGCCGCGCGGCGCGCGAAACGCACCAGCCAGTTGACCCACCATCAGCGAAAAACCCTCGTGACAACCCACGGCCTCATGGACGAAAAAGAAGTGCCCCTCTTCAGGGTTGCTGAACATGGGCTCATACGCAATAACCCGAACGGACTGATCGACCAGGAAGTGCTCAACCGTGTCCCATTCAAACCCGCATTTTGGACAGAGCCGAAACGCCGCGATCTGTTCCATGTGACCCCCTTTTAGAAACCTCATTCGATGTGGACCAAAGAACGGCATTCGCCTCACGATTGTCAAGCAATCATGAAATCTATTTACTCACTTATCGCTTTAAATACTTGTTTATATTATCTCAAGTCGACGAGTGTAGTAACTAATTCCAAACTCTCTTGATCGATTCTAAAGATTATCATAGAATGGCTTGCGCCTTTGGGGTAGGGTGTTTTATTATATCATATAGAATAGCAACTTGCGCTGCACAGATGAAATATGACTAAATTAGGAGAAATCAAGATGAAGCGATGTCGTAGCCTTGTGCTTACCCTGCTTCTGCTGACGCTGGCTCTACCACTTTGGGCCGCCCAAGGAGAGGACAGCCGCGACCCGAACAATCCGCTCGACCAAGGTGGCGAGACCTGCGCGACCGCCGTGGCCATCACCACGATCCCGTTTTGTGACACCGGCAGCACCGCCGGTCACCTCAATGATTACGGTGTGCCCTGTCAGACCGGCAGCGTCGCGCCGGACGTCGTCTATTCCATCACGCCGCCGGTGACGAGTACGCTCTCGTTTTCGCTCTGCGGCACGTCCTACAATTCAGCGCTGACCATCTGGCGCGGCTGCCCGTCGCAGGGCGGCGTGCTGGTCTGCTGCAGCGACAACGTCTGCGGCGATGACGCCTGCTGTTCCGGCGTGACACTGGCCGCCAACAACACCTACTTCGTCGTCGTGGATGGTGGTCTCACGCCGCACTCCGGCCCCTACCAATTCAACGTCGTTCAGGGCGAACTCTGCCCGAGCACACCCTGTCAGGACACTTGCACCTTTCCCAATCGTGATTTCGAAACGAACAATCTCTGCTCCGGTGGCGGCGGCACATTGATGTGCGGTGACACCGTGTGCGGCGATATTCTCGGTGGCAACGACACACAAGACTACTACTACTTCCAAGTCGCCGGACCAGGCTGCCGCAATGTCTCCATTGATGTCTTCGGCAACGACACTCCGGGCTACTGGCCGTTTGGACAAGGACTCGATCCCTCGGTTTACATTTACTCGGCGGCTTGCGATACTGTCTACGCCGCGGACGGCAGCAGCGGCGTCGGCAACGATGCCCGCATTGACAGCGTCTGTCTGGAACCGGGCATCTACCGCCTGCTCGTCGTCGGCAATCCGGTTGCGACGGACTTCGGTCCCTGCGTTGTCGCGATCAATTGCGGCAGTTGTCAGTGCACCGACACCTGCATCTATCCGAATCTCGACATCGAGCCGAACAACACCTGCGCCAACGGCGGCGAAGTCATCGCCTGCGGCGACACGCTGTGCGGCGACTTCACCTCGGCAACAGGTACGGACTACTACACTCTGCGCGTCGTCGGCACGGGCTGCTACCGCGTGAAAATCAACGTCTTCGGCGATGACACGCCGGGCTTCTATCCGTTCGGCCGCGGTCTTGATCCGTTCGTCGGCATGATCACGGGAGATTGTGCTACAACGATAACCTTCGATGATACAAGCGGCGTCGGCCTCGATCCCTATATTGAAGTCTGCGTGCCCGCCGGTACCTACAAGCTCTTCATCAACAACCTCGGCAACGGCACCGCGGGACCCTACATTCTCGCCACGGCCTGTGAACCGTGCGAATGCCCCGGCACCTGCCCCTATCCGAATCGCGACAACGAAGCGGTCAACAACACCTGCGGCACGTTCAATCCGCCGACACTGTGCGGCGATACGCTCTGCGGGAATCTGCTTTCGCCCACGGATAATCACGACTGGTATCTATTGACCGTCGTCGGTCCGGGTCTCACGCGCGTGACACTCAACGTATTCGCCGATGACACTCCGGGCTACTTCCCGTTCGGTCAAGGTCTCGATCCGCTCGTCCGGCTTGTCGGCAATGGCTGCACCACTATTCTCGGAGTGGATACCGCCGGTGGCGCGGGTGAAGATGCGCGTCTGGAAATCTGCGTTCCGCAAGGTTCCTACAACATTCAGGTGCAGCAGGAGGACTTCACCAGCGGACCGTACATTCTGGCCATCTCCTGTGCCCCCTGCGATACCTGTCCCTACCCGAGTCTCGACATCGAGCCGATCAACGACAACTGCGGCACGCAGAATCCGCTCATTCATTGCAACGACGCGCTCTGCGGGGAAATCACGCAGGATCACGGTATCAACGACGACTGGTATCTGCTCCAGATTACGCAGTGCACGCAGCTCTTCATTGACATCCTGGGCGACGACACTCCCGGCTTCTATCCGTTCGGCCGCGGCTTGAACACCGCCGCCGAATTGTGGAGAGCTGATTGCAACGAGATGCTCTATCAGGACCTCAACAGTGGCTCTGGTGAAGATGCGCGTTTGAATACGCCATGCATTGAGCCGGGCTTCTACATGCTCCGCATCTTTGGCGAAGGTCTCACCGAAGGCCCGTACATTCTCTTCATCGGCTGCGAAAGCTGTACCTGCACGCCGCCGTGTGAAGTCGTTTGTCCGGAATTCGGCATTCAAGAAGTTGAACCCTGCCCGGCGCAGGTGGACACCTTCAACGGCGGCTGTGACGGCGACGGTTTCACGCGCCTGTTCTGCGGCGACGTTTACTGCGCTCGGTCTTACAACCTCGATCAACGTGTTGACAGCGATTGGTACCGCATGCTGTTGACGGACAGCCGTCAGGTGCGTGTGTGTGTGGACAGCGAGTTCGACGGACTCTTGTCCCTCTTCGCCCGCGGACCTGAGTTCACGGATTGCCAATCCTACGACCTGATTGAGTGCACGCTCGTTAGCGAGTGTTCCGGTTTCCAGTGTCTGTCGGTCTGTCTCCCTCCCGGCATTTATGACATCTCCTATCGCCCGCAGAACACCGCCGAGTCATTCGAGTGCCGCGATTATGTGCTCGCTGCGGCCTGCTCCGACTGCCAACCTGACCGCTGCGAAGCCCCTGACAGTGTCGTGATTCACTTCCCGGATACGATTGGCGTCGGCAACGAATTGGAAGACATCGTGCTCTACTGGCCGCCCGTGCCCGGAGTGGATGAATACCGCATCTACCGTACGAGCGATCCGGTCGGCGTGTTCATTCCGTCGCCGTTTACCTACGTGGCCACGACGAATGACACCTTCTTCGTTCACGAAGACGTCATTTCGCTCGGCAATCCGGTCGAAGAGTACATCTACTATGTAGTCGGCTACTGCCGCCACGACTTCCCGCCTTGCGATGTCGTCCCCACCGTGGTGACGCCGCCCGCGCCGGATATCATCATGCCGCGCGAATAACCCCATAATCTCGCCAAGTTCAAACGGGGCCGAGCAATCGGCCCCGTTTGCGATCGAGCAGAGACCGAAACATTTAAAGCAACCGAGAGCCCTTTGGACATGCGAGATTCTTAATTCTATCTTTTGCCTTGATCCTCTTTCCTTTCGCATCGCCTGCCTTTGCGATCGAAGGCGATGACTGTTCTAACCCCTTTCTGATCGAGGCCATACCGTTTTGCGGTCGACTGGCTATTCTCACCGCATTCGCCGATGATTTTACTAACCCCCTGCACGGCACCTTTAGTCGGTGACGACGCCGT
>JADJEH010000003.1 GCA_016702305.1 bacterium | reverse complement strand
GTAGGTCCGCAATTTTTTGCGGTGCTAACAATCATGAAGTGGGTGAAACGGGAAAAGTACGCTGTTCGCGCCCCGATACCGCTCTCTTTCAGCATCGGTCCCGGGCACAGGCCCGAAGCAAGTCTATCACAAAGCGAACATTATGCCAACTTACGGTATTTTCTGCAATTTCGCCACACTCCAGTTAATTTAGATTTTCCAATAAGATAGCCTGACCCTGTCCGACCCCAACACAGAGACTGGCGACACCCCAACGGGTACCGGCGTCCCGCATAGAGCGTGCAAGGGTGCCTAATATGCGCGCCCCGGATATCCCCAGAGGGTGGCCGATGGCAATGGCTCCGCCCTTGGGGTTAACACGGTCTATGTGCGGATCCAGTTCCGCCACCACGGTTGTGACTTGCACGGCGAACGCCCTCGTTGATCTCCCCATAGGCCGATTTCTTGAAGCGTGTCAGGCCCGTGCGGGAGAGCAGCTGACAGCATTGACGGGCCGATGCCCATGATGCGCGGATCAACCCGGCGGACGCCGTTCCCGCGGATACGGGCCAGCGGCTTGGAGGTTGTGTTTCGACAAACTGCTCGGAGCAGATTAAGAGGCCGGGCGGCGCCGTCGTTCAAACTCGATGAATTGCCCGCCGTGACTGTGCCGCCCTTGCGGAACGCGGGTTTCAGCGAGGCCAGTTTTTTTCCAGCGTGGTATCACTGCGCGGCCCTTCGTCGCGGTCGAGCACGAGGGATCACCCTTCCTTTGCGGGATCCTCCACCGGAATAATTCCGTCCTTGAACAGACCGCGCTTCGTGTGCGGTGACGGCTTTCTGATGCGATTCGAGCGCGAATTGGTCCTGAAGTTCGCGCGCGATGTTCCACTTCTCGTAAATATTCTGGCCGTCTCGCCCATGCTCTCGAGTGGGAACAGCTCTTTGAGCGCGGGATTCGGGTAGCGCCAGCCGAGCGTTGTGTCCCAGGCCGTGAGATTACCGAAGGCGAAGCCGTTGTCGAGCTTGGCACGGAGAACGGTGCACGGGTCATGGACTCCACTCCCCTGCAATGTAGCAATGTCCTTCACCGGATGCAATGGCACGATAAGCGCATGCGCGCTTCCAGCCCCGATGCGCATAGACGGTTGATCGTCACGGCGGGTACGGATTTTTCAGTACCAGCGCGGCCATGTCGTCGGGCCGGACTGATTTCAGGATTCCATTGTGTTTGCCAACCGGCGTGCGGAGGGCGTCAACGAGATAGACTGGGGGCATGCGAAGAATTGAAATTAGAAATTTGCAATGAGAAAATGGAAGTCAGAAGTCGAATGCAGAAATTCTCGTCGTACTGACGGCCGGGGCTATCTGGGCAGCTTCGGCACGTCGTCGTTGAAGTGGACGACTTCTAAGAGATAGTCGTCCTTGTTCTTCAGGAAGTCGGCCATGCGACGGCGGCCGAGTTTCAGGCCGGATTTGACGGCGTCTTTGTCGAAGGTGCGCGCGCTGTCGGAGAATTGGCCCATCTCGGACTTGCTCGGGCCGATGACATAGGCGTCCACCAGCGAATAGCGCTCTTTGTAATCCTGGAACGCGGAAGCAATCTCAGGACTCGTGGATACGCAGGAACGGTTGAGTCGGCCGAGAATATCGTTGATTAACACAGCGCGCTCGTAGTCTTCGCGGTCCGTGTTGTCCACGAACAGCGTCAACGTCCGCTCAAGCACACTCACGACGCGCTCAAACGGCCCGGCATCGGGCGCGGGAAAGGCCGACGCACGCAGGATATGCAATTCAAGCGGCTGCGGCGACAGCATGCGCTCCGCGCGGGCTTTGCGCTGCTCGTTGAACTGTTTAAATACGCGGCGCAACGGCGTCACATCGGTCACGCCGCCGTCCACGAAATTGAAAATCGGCGGAAAGACAATCGGAATCGCCGCCGAGGCCATGACCGCATCCACCGCACTCATGCCGCGCGGCGGGGCATTCAGCGCCATCTCCGTAAACTCGCCAGTCTGCAACTGTACCGCGCCGACGCAGACATTGTCGGGCCATTTCTTGTGGCCGAGGTGTTTGTGCAGCAGTTTGCGCAGCGGCGAGGTATCGTAGACCGAGGCCTGCTTGCGCAGCATGGCCACCGCCAAGTCGCCGTGAAGGTTCTTTCCCAACAGCTTTCGCACGCTGACGGTCAGCGCACCGGTAGCCGCATGAGGAATGTAGACCGAGGCGTTGGCCGAGATTTCCGACTCCCACAGCGTCGCCAGCCGCGCGGCGTTGGGTGCCTGCGCGATCTTACTGGTTTCCAAAGAGCCATCGGAGGTGCCGAAGAGCTGCGCGACATTCAATCCGCCCACGGAGACGCCGTACCCGCCGTCGTAAGGCTGGCCGCCGCGCTCAAAGTACTCGGCGAGCATCCCGGCCTGATAGGAGCCGTAGGCACCGCCGCCCTGCATGGCGAGTAGGAGATAGGGGTTCATGGGGGGGGGGGATATGAAGTCAGGGTCAGACTTCAGCGCGAGGCGTCTAAAGCGAACGTCAGGGGATTTCCGGGTCGCCGTCGGGGGAGGCGGTACATGTCGGGGCCGGCCTCAACCAAATGCGGATAGGGTTTGTAACAGAGTAGCGGATACTCTTCAAAATTTTGTACCGCGAGCCCGGCGCGCTTCAAACTGCGAAAGACATCGGCGAGACTCCACTGCCACTCGCGCGTCTGCGCCTGCGGCACGTAGCTGTTGTCCGCGTAGTCGGGCATCGGCGGCAGTTCCAGACCGTCGGCACAGTGGAAGTACCCGTATTTCACAGTGAATTTTCCATCCTCCCAATCGAGCATCATGAGCGTCGGGTGAATTTCAACGATCACGAAGCGACCGCCAGGTTTGAGGAGTTTGGCGACGACTTCACCCCAACGGTATAGGTCGGATAGCCAGCCGAGGACGCCGTAGCTGGTGAAGATGATGTCGAATTGCTCGTGCAGAACATTGTCGAGCAGCAGGACATCGCTCTCGATAAATGTCACGCGGTCGGCCAGCCCGGCTTTCTGCGCCAAGTCGCGGGCCGTGGCAAGAGCGACCGGTGAAAAGTCCACGCCGACGACGGCCGCCGCACCCGGCGGGCCAGCTCAATCGTGGATTTCCCAAAGTGGCACTGCAAATGGAGCACGCGCCGACCTGCAACCTCCCCAGCCAGTCCGACTCCAATCGGTCAAGCGCGGGTTTTCCGGCCAGAAAGCCCGCCACGTCGTACATTTCGCTGCGGGCGTGAACCGAGTCACTTCATCCCACCATTGGCGGTTTTGGGCATGCCCGGGGTGCGCTAATGGCGGCGCGGTTGTGAGGTCTAAGTTATTGGAAGTTGTCATTTTATTCTGGTCGAGAGCTTGAGAATGTAAGGTTTTTCCGGCAGGTTTGCAAGGCAGGGCGCGGGGCAAAAAGTTGAAATACTGCCGTAATTTGTGTATTTTCTGGTCCTGGAGGGCGGGAGAGTTATTCTAACTTTGAAAGGCAGACATGTTCGATCCTCGTCACAAGAAATTGGCCGATGTGCTGGTCAAGCACTCGACCCGCGTTAAGCCCGGCGACAAGGTCCTCGTCGAGTGCTCCGACACACCGCCGGAATTCGTGTCGGTGCTGGTGCAGACCATCTGCGACGCGGGCGGTTTGCCCGTGCTGGAATATAAGCATCAATCGGTCATGCGGACCCTGATGCGCAACGCCACTGAAGAGCGCATGAAGCTCATCGCTGACGCGGAGCTCTACCGCATGAAGCAGATGGATTGCTACATCGCTGTGCGGGGTATTTTCAACTCCAAAGAGTTGATTGACGTTCCCGGCGATCAGATGTCGCTCTATGAGAAGCATTGGCTCAAGCCCGTGCATCTCAAACAACGCGTTGAGAACACGCGCTGGGTAATTCTGAAATACCCGTCGCCGCAGATGGCGCAGATGGCGCGCATGAGCCACGAGGCCTTCGAAGACTTCTTCTACCGCGTCTGCTGTGACGTGGATTGGAAAAAGGCCAGCGACGCGATGGTTCCGGCCAAGGCCTTCATGGAAAAGACCGACAAGGTCCACATCAAGGGCCCGGGCACGGACTTGCAGTTCTCGATCAAAGGTATTCCGGCGGTGCCGTGCGGCGGAAATTTCAATATTCCCGATCTGGAGATCTTCACCGCGCCGGTGCGCACCTCGGTCAATGGCAAGATCAGCTACAATTCGCCCTCGACCTACCGCGGATTCACATTCGAAAATGTCGTGCTGGAGTTTAAGGACGGCAAGATCGTCAATGCCACCTCGAACGACACCAAGCGCATTAATGAGATCTTCGACACCGATGAAGGCTCGCGCTACGTCGGCGAGTTCGCGCTGGGTTTCCATCCGTATGTGCTCGAACCGATGGACGATATTCTCTTTGATGAGAAGATCGCCGGTTCGTTCCACTTCACGCCGGGCCAGGCCTACGAAAAGGAAGCTGACAACGGCAACCGCAGCCAGATTCACTGGGACCTCGTGTGTATGCAGCGCCCCGAGAAGGGCGGCGGCGAGATTTGGTTCGACGGTCAGTTGATTCGCAAGGACGGCAAGTTCGTGCATGAAGCGTTCCTGGCGATGAATCCGGAGAATTTGGTTAAGTAAGGGAAGGCCCCTTCTGGTTCCCCAATGAAGAGGGGAAAGCCGTAAACAGCAAGCCCCGCGAGAAATCGCGGGGCTTGTGCGTGTTGGAAAGCGGTGGAGATTAGCGGCTGTGCAGGATAAAGGCGATCTCTCGGCCGTGGCCTTGGGATAGCGCGAGTTTGATCCAGAGATAGGCCAGCGATTCGAGGTGGTGGGCCATGTTCAGCGGACCGGCGTCCACCGGAGCGAAGCCCAGCTCTTCGGCGAGCAGTTTGACCGAGGCTTTGGCCACCGCATCGCTGCCGCACAGGAGCATCGTGGCATCGTGCGCGCCATATTGCGGCTGGATCATGTTGTTGTAGCCGGTCGTGTTGAAGCACTTGATCACATGCGCGTGCGGCTGCAGCTTCTGTAATTCCTCGGCACCAGACGAGCCGGGCGGAGCAGATAGCCCGGTAAGGCCCGGCGCGAGCGGATTTGTGGCGTCCACGATGACCTTCTCGGACAGCGGCCCGGCGGTGCGCAGCAGCTCGAGCGCGGCTTCGTAGGGCAGGGCCAGGACGATCAGCTCGCCCCAATCGAGTGCAACGTCCAACGCGGCGATGCGAATTGTCTTGCGCTCCGACGGGACGGGCGGCTCGTGCTGATCCGGCCGCCGCACTCCGAACATCACCTCGTGCGCGCCGTCGTTCCAACGCTGGCCGAGGGCGTTGGCCACATTTCCTTTGCCGATAATGGCGATCTTCAAGGCGATCCTCCGTTCACTTTGTTCCCACTGCGGCGTTGAGGGCAACGCACTGCGGATGTCACGCACATCGGAGCTCTACTTCAAATACAGAACTTTTTTCGTCTCGCCGTAGTAGCGATCCTGCGCCCGAAGGAAATACACCCCTGCGCCAAGTCCGGCGGGCGCGTTAAAGGAGAAGTTGCCGGGCAACGTACGGCCCGCATGCAGGAGTGCTACCTCGCGACCAAGCAGATCAAACAGACGAATCTCAAAACCCGCGCCGGCCATGCCCTGCAGTTCAACGTGGAATTGGGAATTGAACGGATTCGGGTAGACGTTCGCAATGTACCACGTAGAGGGCACCGGCCAATGCCAGTCATCTGCGGCGTTAGGCAGGATGGTCGTGTCGGGAATGTCCTCTTCGCTTTCCAGCCACGGATCGAACCTTGTTCGGGAATCGGCTGTGTCCCCTTGGCCCTGCGGGTTTCTAAGCGTTTCGAAGGGGCCGCTTGTGCTGCCCCAATAGTTGTTTAACGCGTACCCCGTCGAGTCGGACCATGGTGAGGTGTAGACGGCCACACCTTGATTACCAATGAAGGCGTTGTACTCGATCACGCCGGGGAACACCTGCGAGAGCGCCACAGTCTTGCTGCCGCCATCCACCTCTGGTGTGCTGCTGTTGTTGACAAAGTAGTTTCGCCACACGCGGCGATACTGTGGATGTCCGGCATTTGAAATGCCGACACAGGCGAAGTCATATCCTTGGTTCGAGTCGAAGTAGTTTTCCTCAACGACGCATCGGGACGGAATAAGGTCCAAGACGATCAAACCCTGCATCCCATAGTTGGGAATGGGGACATTATTCTCAAACCAATTGCGAGTCAGCGTGGCGCGCGCCATGCCGGAATGCTCCCAGCCGCGAAACATTCCGAAACCGATTTCATTGTCCGCGAACACGCACGAATCCAGAACAAATGTGTTGGCGGCACTTCCCGTTGACGAGTAGAGTTGAATGAGACGGTTATTGGTGAACGCGCAGCCGAAAATGCGAATTTCCCACGGACCGCTGCCGCCCAACGCGTGATCAATGAAGGCGCAGGCCTGGCCACCGTGACCGACATCATGGATCCGGCAGTCGCGGAGCTCGAGTTCGCCGCTGGATGCGCCGATCGAACTCCGGCTGCCCCAACCGCTGAACTCTCCGCCGTGAAAGCCAAAGTCACAGGAGTCAAAAACGACGTCGCTGCGGATCGAGCACAGATTGCGGCCATTGTCGGGTGAGTCATTGTCAAGAAACTCACAGCGATCAACCTTTAGGGAGCAGTTCTCGGCGTAGATCGCGCCGCCGTAAAATCCGCGGTTTGTGCTGAAAATGCAATCCCGCAATTCGACGTTGCGGCGTTGAACGAATAGGCCACCGCCTCTTTCCGTGACATTATCTTCCGTCGCCCGGCCAAGAGTAACGGTCAGGCCCACGATGGTCAAAGATGTGTCACGCGAAGCCGCCGAGTCCGCTGTCAGGCAACGCCGCTCGGGATCCTCTGCGCCGGGCTGGATGACCGTGGTCGAAATGAGTGCTGTGTCGGCGGTGAATACGTACTCACTTCCGAGTGTTATATGGATCGGCGGAATGACGAACGAACCGTTGTAAGTGCCCGGTCGGCAGATCACTGTATCGCCCGATGACGCAGCGTCGAGCGCCGCTTGCAGATCGGGAAAATCATCCGGGACATAGCGGACCGTAGCCTGTGCAGCGCACGCAGAGGCAAGCATGATTATGAGCAGGGCCTTGCGCATCTCAGTTTGCTCCTTCACACGGGGGGCCGCATTCGTGCTCGGCGGGCGAGAAGAAATTCACCTGTCCCTGGCCGGACAGTTCAGCAATGCCGATGCAGGGTTCAATAGCGACTCGGCAGCGAATCAGCTTGCCCGCCGGGAGCGGATTGACCGAGGAGAAGATGATGGTACTCGAGCAGCCGCATCTGAGGCGTTGGGAGTTCAGCAAAACTCCCGTCGTGCCATCCTCAATCTCGACGTAGACCTGTGCAATATCCTGCACATCATTTGACACGTAAATCGCGTCTGTGTCGAAAGGTAAAGCAAACTCGCGCACTGTTAGCTTGCCGTCACCGGCCTGATCCGTCACCCACATACACCAACTATCGCCGCAGTGCCCCGAGGTTGCCAGCAGGAGTACCAAGGCGACTCGCGCAATGCCGATCCTGTGCATAGCTTTGCTCCCCCGTTTAAGCTAAAGAAAAGTTAACATTCAAGTTACGAATTCAGTTGCGGTGACCAGTTGCTTGTCTCACCCCCATAACGTAAATTTCTACATTCCAAACTGACAATCAAGGGAGAAACGAATGGTATTTCTAATTCTTTTAGGTATCATTGCCGTGGTAGGGCTGTGGGTGATGGGGCTCTACAACGGGTTGGTCACGTTGCGTAATCAGGTCAAAGGGGCCTGGTCGCAGATTGACGTGCAGCTCAAGCGCCGCCACGACCTGATTCCCAATCTCGTTGAAGTGGTCAAGGACTACATGTCCTATGAGCAAGAGACGCTCGAGAAGGTAATCAAGGCACGCAATACCGCAGTGGCGGCCAGCGGTCCGGCGCAGGTATCCGCCGCTGAAAACCAGTTAACCGGGGCGCTGCGGCAGATGTTTGCGGTGTTTGAGAATTACCCGGACCTGAAGGCCAACCAGAACGTGATGAAGCTGCAGGAAGAGCTGACTTCGACGGAAAACAAGATCGCCTTTGCGCGGCAGTACTTCAACGATTCAGTGATGACCTATAACACGAAGCAGGAGCTGTTTCCAGCTAATCTGTTTGCGGCTACGCTGGGATTCAAGAAGGAAGAGTACTATCAGGTTCCCGAAGAAGAGAAGCAGAATGTGAAGGTTGACCTGCGGTGAGCGATTACCGCCGCGATTTTGCCGCTGAGATTCGCTCCAATAAGCGAAAATCGTTTCTGCTGTTTCTGGGACTGCCGATCCTGCTGGTTGGCATGTGCTGGGTGATTGGCGAACAGTACGGGCGCGGCGATCTTGGACTGTTGGGCGGCCTGGTCGTGGCCGTCGGCGGCATGGTCATCACGTACACACTCGGCGACGATATCATTCTGGGCTTCACCGGGGCGCGCGAAGCGACGTGGGAAAGTGATCAGATGCTCTTCAACGTGGTGGACGAGATGCGGATCGCCGCCGGGCTGCCGATGCCGCGCGTCTATGTGGTGGACTCATTCGCCCTCAACGCGTTCGCGACGGGGTGGTCGCCGGACAATGCGGCCGTGGCCGTTACACGCGGTCTCCTCGAGAAGCTCAATCGCGACGAGCTGCAGGGCGTGATTGCGCACGAAATGGGACACGTCGCGAATTTCGATATTCGCTACATGATGATTGTGGCAACAATGGTCGGCGCCATCGCCTTGATCGCGGACGGTTACCGGCGCACGCTGTGGTATGGCAGCGGTCGAGTGGGCCGGGCGTCAAGCAAAGACTCGGGCAAAGCGATCTTCGCGGTCATTGGTTTGGTGCTCGCGATCCTGGCCCCGCTGGCTGCCTACCTGATGCAGGCGACGATTTCGCGCAAACGGGAATATCTGGCCGATGCCACCAGCGCGCGGCTAACGCGCAATCCGCTCGGTTTGGCGGCGGCGCTTTCCAAGATCGAGCAATCGGTCAGTACCACGCCGCTGCCGTGGGTGAATCGTGCCACGATGCATCTTTTCATTATTCACCCGCTGCGATATATGGATGGCAGTCAGAGTGCCATGTTCTCGACGCATCCGCCGACCAAGGACCGGGTTTCGCGGTTGCAGGCCATGGCCAGTTTGCAGGAGGATGTCACCCAGGCCGCTGAGTGAGATTCGTCACATTTGAGCTGACGCAGACCCGCGACGTGGTCTTTCGCGTGTTCAATTTGCGCGGTCAGGAGGTGACACTGCTCAGCCTGGGAGCGCGCGCCGCCGGGCGGCATGACTTCGTGTGGCATGCCGACAACTTGGCATCCGGCGTGTACTTCGGACAGCTCGAAGCCGGCGACTACAGAATGTTGCAAAAGCTCGTCCTATTGAAGTGAACGACCCGGAAATTCCGGGATAGAGGCAAAGCGGCCCCGACGATATTCGTCGGGGCCGCTTGCGTCTGAGGCGGATTAGCCTGTTTTCTTCCCGGTCCTTATTCTGCAGTCGGCATGAAGCCGTTTTCGTGCGCGTGGCAGGTCAGGCAGTTGCTGCCGACGTTGTGCTCGGCGCCGCTGCCGTCGCGGCGATAGTAGTCCGTCTGGTTATGGCAGATCTCGCAGATCCCGTCATAGTTGGGCGCCCCGTGGATGAAATCCGTGGCATGATTGAACAGCATGTGTTCGCTTTCGCCGACGGGATTTTCGTCGCGTATGTAGTAGCGCGCGTACTGTTCGCCGTGATAGTGCGGATTGTGACAGATCGAACAGCTGAGCGTATCGGATCCCAAGTGCGTTTGAATCGCCATCGCAAAGCCGGTCTCAACGTGACAGCTTTTGCAGATGTGATCGCTGCGCCACCAAGCGGGCATGGGTTCCGGATAGTCGAGGCTGCGGAAGTGGCAACTATGACAATCCACGCCATGCGTGCCATGATGCGGCGCGTCGTGAGGTTGGTCAAGCGTCTCGCGGTAGTGCCAGTCGGCGCGCGAGTTGTCAGCCGTCCGATCAAAAGCGCGGTGCAGCGTCGGTTCCGACCAGACGCGGTAGTAGTACTGCGCGCCGGGAAGTTCGCTGACATCGTCGGTATAGAACGTGTCCGTGGTCGCGGCAATCTCATCAGTCCAGAGCGGCGGGAAATCATACTCAACGGAGCGTTCGATGCGATAACCCGAGGTGCCGGGCCGCGCGCGCCAATGGAGTTGCGCTGCATCGTCGGTCCACAAGATTGTCAGATCGAACGGTTGGCCCGCAGGTGGTGGTCCGCCGCCAATAATGGTATAGACATAAACACATCCGGTGGCCGGTGAGCTCACATACAGCCGCTCGCCGTCCACCGCCAGATCCACGCCGCCGCGCATGGCCAAGGGACCGAAGTTGGCTGAATATAGAAACGCTCCGCCGTTATCGTAGACGTGAACGAGGTCGGCGATCATCTCCAGAGACCAGATGCGGCCTGATGGATCAATGTCCAAACCGAACGGGCGGAAGTAGCTGCCCGGCAATAGAAACTCGTTGCGTTCGCTGCCCCAAGCGCGCAGAAACGCACCCCAGCGCTGAAGGCCTTGAGACGATAGTTGTTTTGGTCGGAGATAATCAGCTCGCCAGTGACCGGGTTGAAGTCCAATGCCACCGGCTCATCGAGGCGGGAGTTGATGTAGCCCCAGCCGGCAAAGCTGTAGACGGGTGCCCCGGTTGCGTCGAAAACTTTGATGCTGTCGTCATCATCGGCAACGAATACGCGGCCGTCGGACGCCCACTCCACATCGTGCGGATCAACGAAGTAATCGTCCACGAAGCCAAAGGTGACGAGTTCATCTCCTGAGGTCGTGTATTCGCGCACGCTGCGGCCCACAGAGATGAGCAGTGTTCCGTTTCCGGTGAGGGCGATTGCGCCCGGTTCGCCGTCGAGTTCAATCGCTTCGACAAGCGCATCGGTTCCGTCGTAAACGAAGATCTCGTGCGTCAGCGGCGACGTGACATAAAGGCGATGCTCATTGATGTCACAGACCAAGCGAGTGGAATTGCCGCCGGGACAGAGGGTGGCGTCCAACGTCAGTTCAAGTGCGCCGCACGGGACAACACAGGTCAGTGCGATCAGGCTTGAAACTCGCAAACAGAGCGAAAAGAGGCGATCAGTCCCCATAAAGACCATCCCTAATATATGTGCGGAAGCTGTGTATCAACTTCTCTATGGCAAGATAAGGTGATGATTGCCCAGAATCAAATCGCAAAGTTGTCCATACTTTTTAAATGTGTCGCTGTGTCACTTTCATTAAGATGCGTGAATTCACGGACTAACCTCCACCAAACAACGATGTTGTTGTGAATAATATCACAAAGAGAGGCATGACGCAAAGTTGACAAAATTAGTCTTAAACACAATTTCGAGTAGCGGCAGTGTGAAGGGTTTTTCGCACAGCGAGCGAGCGCGGAAAGAGTCGGCGGGACAGGCATCTCGTCATATACGAACGGCGCCTTGCGGCGCCGTTCGTACTTGAGAGCGTGGTGAAACACTCCCTAAACGGCAGCGAGCAGCGCGTCCAAACGTTCGAAGCTCTGAGCCCAGCCTTCGGCGGCCTGCATTGCGAGAATTTTGTCGCGGCCCGCGTTATCGTCGAATTTCGAAATTGAGATCATCTTCGTTCTTGATCCATGATCTTCAAGCAGCAAAGTCATGAGCGTGCTCGGCGGAGGTCCAGCGGGGCCCCAGAAGTCGCCTTCAACAACTTTGTCGAGCCAAACGATCTTTTCAATCGGAACAATCTCCTCGAAAATGAAAAGGCAGGGATATTCGCCGCCCATGCCGACCATGGTGATTTCCATTCTGCCGCCAACACGCAAATCCACCGTGCAGTCTTTATTCGTGAAATTATGCGGGCCCCACCAGTTTACCAGGTGCTCCACTTTCGTGAAGGCATCCCACACCATTTGGCGTGGCGCATCAAACATGCGCGTAAAGACAAGCTCGCGGTCTTTGACCTCGACCTGCATCTTCTCCAATGCCGTACTCATTTCGCTGCTCCCCTTTTCTTCAGTTTGCGCTCTGCTTCCAGCGCTTCGTTCTCTTTTATGCGTGACTTAACAATTGCCTTGACAAGCGTCACCGGCAGGGGCTTCGCGACCGTGAATTGAATGGTGCCTTTGGAAGTCTTGAAGTTCGCCAGCTTTTCTTTCAGCTCTTGCGTCACGAAAGCGCTGGCGCCGAAGAGACTCATGTGATTCTTAAACGCCGCATAGTGCACGAGGTTGCCGTGGTAGCAGACAGTGGGCATGCCGTAAGATATTTTCTCTTCGGCGTCCTTGGCAACAGAGAGGATCGTCGCACGCAGCTTTGCCAGGACAGCGCGTTGCTCCGGGGGCAGTGCGGCGAGATATTTGTCTACGTCGGCCTTCATGCACGAATCAGCAATTCGTCGAGGCGGGCAAAGCTCGGTTCCATACCATCGGCCATGCCGGTCTGCGCGGCGTTGTCGCGGGCCTGCTTGCTGATGTAGCTGATGGTCAGCGTCATCCGCGTGCGACCCTGCTCTTCGGTGAGCAGAAGATGGTTGATCGACTCGGGCCAAGGATCGCCCCAATTCTCCGTGGACACAAGTTTTTCAGGAGCGACGACTTCCTGGTGAACCCCGTGCATGCGCATTTCGGTGCCGTTGGAATTCTGCCAGACATATTCCCACGCGCCGCCGGGCCGCAGCTCGTTCTTGAGTACTTCCATGGTCCAACCGTCGGGACCGGTCATCCACTGCTCGAGGTGCGCAGCCTCGGTCCAACCTCTCCACACCAGGTCGCGCGGCGCATCGAAATAGCGCACAAAACGGATTTCTGTATCCGAGGGGAAACTCAATTCGAGTTTCTTCATTCCTGTTCTCCTTTAGCCTGCAGCATTTGCAGATACTGATCTAAACGGTCGAAGCGTTCTTCCCATTGCTGGCGGTATTGCTCGATCCAGTCCGAGGCCTCTTTCAAGGGCAACGCCTCGAGTCTGGCGGGCCGCCACTGGGCGTGCCGTGTGCGCGAGATGAGCCCGGCCTTTTCCAGCACCTTAAGGTGGCGGGTGACGGCCGGCGCGGTCATCTGAAAGGGCTTGGCAAGCTCGCTGACAGAGGTCTCACCAGCGGACAGGCGAGCCAGAATCGCTCGGCGAGTAGGATCGGAGAGTGCTGAAAATGTTTTACTTAGACGATCTTGCATGGCATTTTGATTAACATTTTGGTTAATTAACGTGATGGTAATATACAAAGCCCCTGACGGATTGTCAAGGGCTGCGGGAAAATCAACGATACGTAGCGGAGTCTATTCGATTGGATCAGGCCCAAATGGCCATAATCTGGCGCCGGGTGGTCGTGGTCTGCGGGCCGGGCAAAGACCGGCATTCAGGCCGTTTGCGCCACTTTTCAATGATCATGCCGGGCTGATCGAGTAGGTGTTCGTAATAGCCTTGAGCAGCGTGCGCGGGGTCTTTCTGGCAGTACCATTCGTATTTACGGAGTCGGTCGGAACGGTGCATATAGCCGAGGTGCTTAATGCGAATATCTATCTCCCCTCGATTCGCCGAACAGATTTGCCGGGACGCTCTCGCAATGCAAATTGCCGCCATGCCGCGACGATTTGAAGGCGAGTCGTTCCACCGCCTGCGCCGTCAAGGTGAACAGGCGATGGTGAAAGATGCGGGCCGTAGATGCCGTCGCTTCGATAGTGATCAAGGTCGTCCCACATGTAGAGGAACTGCACGTCGAGCGTCGAAACGTGAGCCGGACAGTGACGAATGGCATCGTAAATACGCGGTGCAGCGCCGTCTTCGAGGAGTTCATCACCATCCATGCACAATAGCCAATCGGGCCTGTGCCGCATGGCCATTTGCAGTAGGAGGTTCTTGTCGCGGGCTTCATCGAGCGAGGCGCCGGCCTGATAGGCGTACTCGATTACGGCCGGATGCGCCGCGCAAAGCGCGGGCGTGTTGTCGGTAGAACCGTCGTCGAGAATAACGACGCCGTCCGCGACCAGAGCAATTTGGTCGAGCACGTCGTTTAGCCAGCGCTCTTCGTTCTTGATGCGCATTTGGCAGATCATGCGGGGATAGTCGCGCGCTGTAGAATTGGAGCAGACTGCGAACAACTGCCTGTCATCGTCAATTCCGGTGGCAGTCACGTGTTCGAAGTAGTTGTTCAGAAGCCCGGCAAGTGCATCGCGGGTGAAGTGATGAACATGAGTGGGGTCATCGTAGAACCGCTCGCGCGGCGTAAAGATGAGGAGCGATCCGCCGGGTCTCACCGGTGCCGCAGCCGCAATCGAACAGGCGCTGACCAGTCACTCCATGGCGGCGTACCGCCTCGGTGACGGGATGATTGGTCCAAAAATCGAGGGTCAGCGCTTCAGGATAGTCCTGGGCGCGGCGATGGAACATCTCGTCATAAAGCTCGGCGGTGCTATGGCCGTCGGGCTGCGACCAAATCTCGCGCCGGAAACCGGGCCGAACCGACCCGGCATCCGGGCGAGGGAATTGAATAGCCATCGTGCGCTCGCGTCTTCATCGTGTGCAGTCGTTTTCATCATCATGCCAGATGGAAGAAGGCAAGCGGCGGGCCGGGATGCAGGTTATTGAAAGGTCAAAAGATAGAATAGTGCCCTGGTGGTGGGTTGAAGTCTCACAACGCGGTGGTTGCCGGAGCAGCGCCTACGGCCCAGATTTCCTGCCCTACCCCCGGCTTGACTTTAGTGCTCAAAATTCATATACTTGGGTTCATCTACGACTTTTTGGAAGTGCTTGTTTTTTCAAGGAGTCGAGGGGTGGATAGGAGTGCGGGGCCAGTGCCAATGCCCGCCACGACTTATCACATGCGCCCGTAGCTCAACTGGATAGAGCGTCTGGCTACGGACCAGAAGGTTTGGGGGTCGAATCCCCTACGGGCGTACCAATCCGAATGATGAAGGCGGAATGATGAAGGATGAATGGGGTGCCGGAATCCCGTTTCGGCGATGAATAGCATCCTAGAGTCCTTCGGGAAGCCGGATCACGAGCGGTGGATGGGTGCGGCGCTGGCAGAAGCCAAGCTGGCCGCTGACAAAGATGAAGTCCCCATCGGCTGTAATCGTGCATCACGGGATTGTGATCGGGCGGGGTCATAATCTCACGGAAAGTTTGCAGGACCCGACCGCACATGCGGAGATGATTGCCATAACGGCGGCGGCTGAAGCACTCGGCAGCCGCCGTTTATTGGATTGTACCCTCTACGTCACGCTTCGAGCCCTGCGCTATGTGCGCCGGAGCAATCGTGCTGGCGCGTATTCCTACGTCGTCTATGGGCACGAGTGACCCCAAGACGGGCGCGTGCGATACCCTCTACAGTCTGCTCTCAGATCCGCGGTTAAACCACCGTGCGCACCTCGTCCGCAACGTGCGTCAGCACGAATGCGCCGACCTACTCTCCTCCTTTTTCAGTAAGAAGCGCGACGAAAAGAGCTTGGCTACCCTGAGTCCTAATCAACTGGCGCAACTGCGCGCGCGGATGTTGCAACGCTCCGAAGCGGGGACGCCGGTGTGGCCGGTCGCCGTCCGCCCGTGTGCTGAGCTAAACGCGCTCGCCTTATTGATGGGGCACCTGCTGGGACGGTTGCCCAATGATGACGTGGCCCCATTGTGCCGACCGATCCTGGAGCGAGCAGCTTGCGGACGGCAGTTGGAACCACGATGTCGGCGACTCTGGAGATAGTGCAGGCGCTGTCGCAGACACAACGGCCGGAAGTTCGGCCTGCGCTCAACAAAGCGGTCGCCTGGTTGGAAGAGCATCCGCGCAAGCGCCGCTTGCGCGCGGAGACGCTGCTGTTATTGGGTTTCACGACCGCTGGGCGCGCCGCTGCGCTACCGGTCCTCGTCAAGCCGGTGTTGCACGCCGCGCTCGATTGAATTTGCGGCACGAAGCGCCCACGCGCAAGTTAGCGGCGCACGTGTTGCTCAACGAACCCGGAGCGGATCGCGCGCGTACCGCGAAACTGGTGCGGACGCAATTGGCCGACGGTTCGTGGAAGGCGACGTACGCGCGACGGCGTTGGCGCTGGCAGCGCTGCGGCAGGCCGGCCTGCCGGCAAGCGACGCGATTTTTTGAACGCGGCTACCGGTTCATGCGTGTGCTGCAACAGTGGGACGGCAACGATCTGATTCAATCAGGCTGCGATATCTCGACGATGCTGCATGCCGTGACCTTGCGCTCGCTGCTGTTGGCCGGCGGTGAATCGCAGGAGCTGGCCGGTTCAGCACTGGTGCTCTTGCAGCAGCAGGATCAATCGGGCGGCTGGAGCGTGGGCAGCGGACAGAGTGTGGATGTGATTACCACCGCGCAGGCGCTCGATGCTCTTGCGCTGTTCGGCGACGACCCACCTGATACACGTTGGGCACGCCGCCGCGCCGCTGAGTTTTTGTTGAGCGTGCAGCAAGCTGACGGCAGTTGGGCCGTATTGCCGAAGCCAATGGCGTGGCTGCGGCGCGGTCTGCGCGCGCCGGGCAGCCTTGATGCAACCAGTCTGGCGCTCCTGGCGCTGACGGAGTGCGGTGAATCGTTTGCGATCCGCGGATGCAGCGTGCGCGCAGTACATTCGCGCGCGGCAAATGGCGAACGGCCCTTTGCCGCGCCCTCCAGTTTGAAATCAAGAATTGGCTCGACGATGCTGGCGGCCGAAGCGTTGGACGCGCTTGGCGGACAACGGGCGTTGGTGGAACGAGCACTCGATTGGATTGCCGCGCAACAGCACGCGCTGGGCGGATTCGGAGAA